>JAJZFK010000394.1 GCA_021805405.1 bacterium | reverse complement strand
ATTTAGAAGGTATGAACATGTGGTCAGTAACTATTCTAACATCGGGTATCTAGCTAGCTTTCTATGTTGTCGAATTCCCGAAACGTGTTTGAATAGCGAACTGTATGTAATTTAGCGATTGGTACAAATTACTACTTCGCTAGATTTTCATGAATTCTGAAGTTGTACTCTAAATATCACCATTTTCAAATAAGGACGGTCTGAAATGAACAACGCGATAAACTCCACCCTCCTTTTGCTAGTAGCTGCAGCGATTACAGGTTGCTCTTCGGGCCGCTCGGCTCCCAGTCGCACCGAGCCAGCGCTCTATATCGTTTGCATAGACCGCTCCTCTTCTACTAACCCAATGCGCCAAAAGCAGATAGATCAATTTAACCAGGTAGTCACACTTGCCGCTGCTGACGGCACGCCCATAGAGTTTTGGACTTTTGATCGGCGAGCGCTCTGCCAGTGGGGTCCGCAACCTCCTCGGAGTTCTGAGGCACTTTTCGGTATTGAGCAAAAAACAATTGCGCCATCTAACTCCGAAAACCGCCATATTACGCGGCCGGCTCTCCTGCTACAGGCTATCAACCGGGACACAACATTTATCACGGCAAAATCGGTTGATATCCTGGTGCTTACCGATGGTGATAATGAGGTGCCCACCGACAATTCGCTTTTTACACGGGAAGCGGCCAGTATTGCGGCTCACAAATCGGTAAAAGTTGCGGTGCTGGATATCAACCCTGAAAATCGTCCAACGTGGCAACACGCTTTCCGCGGTCTACCCCAGAGTCGCTTTTTGGTTGCCGGCGATACCCAGTCGGTAAAAACTGAAGACGATTTTCTAAATAACTGACACCGTCGCCAAGGAGTGTATGAATGAGTGAGAATCCTGAGAATAATGGCCAAACCGCATCGTTACCTGGCAACGTGAAAGTTTCGCCCGGTGACGATGTGCTGCGCGCTGTTGTAGCTGCCGGTCATGGCTCGCTACCGAGGCCGCAAGCCACTTCATCGGCGGTGGAACGCACATTCCACCGAGCGAGTGTCGATCAGGCACCCCACAGAACGCTGAACCGGTTTGCGCCAACTAAAATTCTACCGCCAGAAATGCGCAGTATACCGGAGGCCAGTACACAAGTTCCTGACAACAATCTGGACGTGCAGCGTGTGTGCAGCTATCCGGTACCGGGTGACCGGATATGGGAGCATTACAGCCGTGTTATAGAGCTTTTAGACCGCCGCGACCCCGCAATGGCAGCAAGTATGCGTGACGGGTTGGAGCGTATAGAAAGAGCAAAACAGGACCTTCTAGACCTACAGGAGCAGCTCCAGATTGAGCACCAGCGGGCGAACGAGGACGCTGCAAAGTGCTCACGGGAGCTGGAAGCAAAGATTGAGGCAGTTCAACGGGAGATTGACGAGGCTCACGCAGGACACCTTGTAACGAAACGTGAGATTTTCGAACGTCGACGCGAATTCGCTCGGGAATATATGGCGGGCCAGGCGCTAGCTGGCATATTTCCTAACCCTGCAGAAGCGTTTGGGCCCATGTCCCGCGGTGACCGCCCCCTTATCACCGACGTCGATGAGAACGAGACTTCGGATACGCCTATCGACGAAGCAACAGCGAGCTTTCCTGATGATGAAGCGGCACTCGCGCCACGAGTGGTAAACCAATCGCAGGCTGTCGCCACCACGTCGTCTCAAACACCTGTGCCATCTGCACCGTTAGTACCTCAATCGCCCTCGGCGTCTGCGCCCGCACCCGTGCTTACGACGGCAGGACAGTGGTCGGTCGCCCCTTATCAGGCAGCCGAATCGAAGGCGACGGTGGTAAGACTTCCACCCGGAGTAGAACTGGAGCCGCAAGATTCTACGGCTATCCCCCTTCCAGTCGAAGAAGCGAGACAACGCGCCCGGTCGTTGCAGGCTATTGCCGCCGACGAAGGCTTTCTACCCGATGGCGCAGCGGTACGGACTCTCGGTAAATATGCCGATCCTGGCAGATGGCACTCCATTGGGGCCATTTGGTACGCCTTCATTTCGGGCCTTTCTACCCTCGTGTGTGGCGCTATATTCGCGTTCAGCCTGGGTATTATCACCGGGTTTATAGATCCCGATATCCTCGCAATGCGTCCTGGTAAAGAGTTGGGGCCATTTATCGTGATGTGCCTTGTTGGCACAGTGCTCTTCTACCTTATGGGGCGGGCGATCACCGCTCTGGTCGCCCACGCAGCCGAGCTCAACCAGAATACAATTACTGCCGGTATAAGTAAAGACTCTATCGCCGTCGCAAGGCGTATTCGGTGGTCTGCAGTTTGGGTACTCATTGTGGGTATTCTCGGTATCACCGCTCTCGCAGTGATAGAAGCTAACGTTGAACGACACGGAATTGCGCACTATTTTCGCATGCAGCAGATGAGCAGCCTCATAGCACAGGGAAAAAACATTAGCTCAGGCGGTATAAGCAGTGAAACGCTATGGGCCATAGCGCTCATGGCAGGAATTCCGTTTATCCTTTATCACGCCAGTCATGCATGGGTGGAATCGAGGCAGGAGGTCGTTATCAGCCACCTCAACAATCTTAGGGAAAAGGAGGTTTACCAGCTCGCGCAGCAGCTTCAGCAGCAGCGAATAGCGGTTGCAGATGAGAAAGCTGCCCTGGTACGCCAGGCATGGCACGAGGCGGTTCAGCGGGATGAAGCCGAGCTTGAGGCTGCAACAGAGCGAGAGGAGCAGGCGCGACGGGAACAAATTGCAGCGTGGAAAGAGGTACTGATTGCACGCGCCGGTGAGCCAGTTGCAGCTAACCGAGAGGAAGAAACCGCATCGAGCGACGCGGGTATGCCGGTCTCATCAGACGGCGACACACAGGACGACTACGACAACTCAAGTGACTCGTTCGGGACAGCCCCTGGTACTCCACCAGAGCAGTATTGGCAGCAGGCAGACAATACCGTTCATTCCATGGGGACTGTGTGGGAAAGTACCAAACCGGAACTTCAAGAGAAAATTGCGCGGCACCTGGCAGACCTCATCAGTGTGAAATCAGAACTCGGCATCGTGCACGCAGAGCTACGCTTCAAGCTGGGCCCACTTAGGGATAGACTGCAGGAGTTGAAGTCGCAACGGGTTTCGGAAACACCTGCGATAGGCGAGGATGCACGCAGAAGGCTAGATGACGCTCGGCGGGACTACGAGTATGCAGTACTACGGTTTGACCGGTACTACACCGAACATCAGGAGAAAATCATGACTCACTTGCGAGGCGGCCTAAAGAGCCGTATCATACGCTGGTGGTCACAAAAACCGCTGGGGCTCGATTAGTACGCCTTAACCCGCGGTCATCACATTCCAAAGCTATTATGATCAAAACAGCTCACCGGGTATACCTGCCACATTCCGCCGACATACCTGGTGAGCATTCTGCTGCTAGGCTGGAAATAGTTCGTAAACTACATCCAGATAACCACGAAGGCGCGTCACTGCCTGTGCATGAAGTTGATAGGCGCGCGACTCAGAAACCGTCAACACTGCGCCTATCTCCTTGAATGTGAGGCCCTCGTGATAGTAGAGGGATACTACCATCCGTTCGCGATCCGGAAGGCGCTCAATCGCGTCTGCAAGAGCTTTTCTTCGCTCCCGCAACGCAACACACTCCATGGGGCCAGGGTCGTCATTTGGCACGACATCTGCAAGTCGTTGCTGCTCACTGCCAATGCGCAAATCATCCAGCGACAATAACCCAGCCCTGCCCACACTCGTAAGGATCTTTTCGAGCCGCTCAACAGTGATGCCCAGTTCTGCGGCCACCTCATCCTCCGTAGCCGGCCTACCTAGCTGTGTCTCCAGGCGCACATATGCCTGCTTCAGCTGCTTCTGCTGGTCACGAACTAACCGGGGAACCCAGTCGTCGCTTCGCAGCATCTCTAAAATGGCGCCGCGAACCAGTGTTATTGCGTACGTTTCAAACTTGATGCCTCTGGTAGGATCAAACTGGTCGACAGCCTTGATAAGGCCAACCACCCCTGCACTTATGAGGTCGTCCCGCTCCAGGCCACCCGGGAGTGGTCCGAAAAGGCGCCCCGCCGTAATTGATACCAGATGCGCGTACCGTTGTATAAGAGAATCGCGAGCCTGCTGGCTGCTACGAGTTTTGTACTCGCGCCACAGCTGCGGCGTCGAAACCTCGCCCATTGTGTCAACCTCCCTGGATGAGCGATGGCAGCCCGTCGGTCCATGACAGGCCCCGGCCTAACGCCGGATATTCACCATTTAGCCATTACCCGTATATAATTGCGAGTTGGCCATTACAATATTCGGTAATTTGGCACTCGCGTCTTATAGTGATTTTGGCGGATATGGGCGGCAGGCGCAGGAAATAGCGCACAAAACGGTGAAACGTGAATTACCGAAACTCCGTAGAGGATATGGAACTTGAGCGACGACTTTGAGCAGCAGGAATGGGTAAAACTTGGCGTAGCAGCTGCGCTGGCCCGGCAATATACGGGCGACCAGCGAGTTTTTCTGCAGCGGCTCGCCGATATGCTATCAGCTGCGCTACCGCACGAGACCATTGTCGGCCGTAAAGGCGGGCTCTTTGTGCGAAATAAACCGGTGCAGCGAATAGATGTTAACCTGGGAACCGATCGATATTCACTTTGGGATCCTGGGTACGGCAACCTGGAGGCCGCAAGAGTTAAGGTCGTTCGAGGAATCGCGCTTAAAACCGAGTCAATTCCAGTGCCCCAAATGCTTGAGGAAATAAGCGATACCATAGAGTCCCGCGCTCAAAACAGCCAGGCAATCCGTGAAGCGCTGGCC
>JAJZFK010000297.1 GCA_021805405.1 bacterium | reverse complement strand
TGATACTGTGTCTGCAGCAGTACTCATCTTCGCGTTAGTCTCTTGAATAGATTGCCGGGTTTCGCGTTGTAGGGCGGTTTGAAGCAAGCGAGTTTGTTGCTCTACTTGGTGTCGCTCACCGTTACGTAATGTGACAAGAGCTCCGCTCACTCTTTGGTTCATCGCCTGACGAGCGTTAGTTTGAATACCTGCGAGCTGTCTTTGAAGGCGACCAGAGGCTCGTTTCGCTTGCGAGGCTGCCATTGTGGTGAGATCTATGCGTGCGCTTGCTACGGTCTTCTCTATGGCTGTGTTCAAACTAACAATTGGTTGCATTGCCTCTTGCCTCGGAACGACAGCGGTGACTCGCCATCCTAGCGGTTTGAGTGCAACCGATGCAGTTAACGCTCCAGTCGGAATCCTGCGCCCAGCTACAAGCCTGTTTCCAGCACTATCCTGCACCAACGCAAATCCGCTGGTACCAATGCGCGTTTCAGCTATTTCGCTCCAGATTTCGTCTAGTGAATACGTGGCAGCCAAGACGCCTACCGAATGCCCTGCAAATTCCGTTATTGGTACCGCGAGCCTAAGCATTGGGCCGCCGTCCGACTCCTTATGTTTTGCAAGACCAACATAGGTTAAGCCTGAAATCGCCTGTTTATACCACTCATTACCTGAGCAATTCACTAGCTGACTGGGCAATATTAGCTGATTCGCAGCACATTTTGTTATTTCATCGCCGCTCTTGTTCAACACACACACTGTTCTAAATTCAGGTACGCGCCTTACCAGTGCGTCTAGCTTTACCTTACGATCTGTAGTTGCTAACCGCCCCATATCAATCATCTGAGCGGTAAACTTAAGGAACACCGGTGCGGAATTAATCCTCTCCTCCAACCGGTCTGCCAGCGCTAATGCTCGTCCCCTTACTACCTCCCTGTTAAGTGCGAGCATTGCAGCTTGTGTAATGGTGCCCGCACGATGTTGCATGTCTGTAGCAAATCTGGCAAGTAACCTCCCCTGGCGCACCTGTGAGGATTTCAAAACCCCATTTTGCATCGCTATCGAGTTAACTAACCCGCGATTAAGTGCCTGGGAACTTAAGGACGAGAATTCCTGCGCCGCACGGCTAAAGTCGCGGCTCTGAATGCGTGAAAGCGTGCCGGTCATATTGTTGACACTTGCCAGAGAAGTTCGGCCAGCGCGCTCGGCACTTGACTTTACCGCGGTGCCTCCCAGCGTTTTAAAGCGCCTTGAAGCGTCACGTACGATCGACTGATTTGTCGCGCGCATCGTGTCCACAGTCCAAACAATCTGGTCACGACTTAGTCTTGCCATCGCCAATATGGTGACCAAAATGCCAACAGCCGTTAACGTAACAAAGTTACGAAACAGCCTGCTTGCCATTCTGTTGCCGTTTCTAGATGTTCTGTTCAAAACTAGCTCCCTCGCGGCATTTATGCTCATGGCCGTTGAATTACCTGGTCTGCCAGGTGCAATAGATCCGCGGGTAATGTAAGTTTCAGATTTGCGGCAACCCCAATATTAACCGTCAAGATAGTAGCGCGCGGCCCGCGAACCTGCGTAGTGGCAGGAACCGCGAGACCGCTCAAAATCGATGCCGCCATTTCGGCGGTAACATCACCCAAATCCTGATAGTTTGGTGATAGCGCGATTAGCGCGCCTTGTGCAACGGTAATTGGCGATAGACCCAACATTGGTATGTTTGCACTGTGGGTAAAATTCGCTGTCGCTGTCAGTGCGGCATTATCGGTCGACATCGGATCCGCTATGATCCACATTGCATCAACCTTGCCCGCCATCGACTTCAACGCTCCACCAATATCCTGGTCGGATTTTACTGGCCTGGTTACAAGCGCGATGTTCAGGGAGCGTGCCTCGGAGGCTGCCATTGCCAGGAAGGATGTAGACGTGGGATCATCGGCTGTGTATAGAACCCCTATGCGCTTAACAGCAGGGTCCGCAATCTGGAGAGTTTCGAGCTGCTTTCCCGGATCCACCAAAAGCGTGGTGCCGGTGAATTCTCCACCGGGCTTCTGCACTGTACTTGCTGCTCCCAACGACACAGGATTTAGAATCATACAAAAAACTGCAGGAATTTTAGAATGGAGCGACACTAGATCGAGAACGGCGTCAGACCCTATTGCACAAATAAGATCCGGATTTCCGTGCAAGCGTTGATCAATGTTATGCCTATCCGCGTTAACCACCCCAGTTAGTGTTAGTGTATCAAATGTCAGCCTGATGTCATTTGCGACTTCGCGCTGTGCCAAACCATCTCGAAATCCTTTTGTTGCCGGTTCGTAGAACGGACTGTTGCTGGATACAATCACCAGTATGCGCGCCGAAGACCTAGGCGCAGCCACGGCGGTCACTGGCATTGAGCCCAAAGAGAGTAACCACCCTATGACGGCAATAAATAGCCGCACCCACCTGCGGTTTATAGTACAAACTAATTGTGCATTCACAAACTTTAGTGTTGCCACAACACTGGCACTTCTGCAGGGTACTTACTATCAAATACAATTGGATAATTTGGCGTTTTGCTTACAATTTAGAGGAGTACTGCCTACCAGCTACTCATTTCAGAACTCTCGTTATACCAATTGTTGAGAATTTACTTAGTATTGCTTAAGTTCCCATTTTTTGGCTGCATGTGGAGGTCACAAGGTAACTGAAAAACCGTTTTGAATAACGTAATGCGGTTTGGATTAAAACAAACAAGATTTGTTGGGGGCTCCCATACATTGGGCAGCATGCCGCATAGGAGTTACTATAATGAAACTTCGTAATTTAATGAGATATAAGTGGATATGCGCTTCAATGGCAGGCACCGCAATAGCCGTTGCAGCGCCAGGCGCGAGAGCTCAAAATAACAATTCGTCGTGGTGGGATAACAACTCAATTGGCTCAAACTACCGCGTCGGCCAAAATAGTGGCGGCGTAAATTCACCTGTCGAGGTTCAGCCGGTTACCTCTTACGCGCCAGAAGCTGCCAGTAGCGGACCGGTAAGAATGGCACGGTTTCTACGGGCAGATGGTAATGTAACATGGCGACCGCTTACTGGTGGCACCTGGTCGACAGCCACTGTTAACCTGCCGTTGCGCCAAGGTGCTCAGGTATGGGTAACAAACGGGGGTCGAGCAGATCTTCAATTTGACGACGGAACCGAGCTTCGCATCGGTAATGGCGGGCTTGTAACACTTAAAACTATGTACAGCGATTCTCAGGGCGAGTACACAAGGATCACGCTGAGAGACGGTGTAACCACCTTACGCCTCGTCCATAACAATTCAATCTAGGAGAGCGACACGCCGGTAGTATCGGTGACAGCCAAGGGGCAGTCCAGAGTACGCGTAGGCGGTGGTGACGGCGGGGAAGTAGCGGTACAGGCTGGCAGCGCAAGCGTACAGGGGGAACAAGGCACTGTCACGATGCAGAGCGGCCAGTATATGGCACTTAATGATGGCTCTTCACCGTTTGACCTGCAGGCGCTTCCACAGGAAGACAGTTGGGACCGCTGGAATGACCGGTTAGACGCAGGTATGTACGGCTCACCCACCTACGCTGGAAGCGACCATTTGCCAACCAACATAGCTGTGGCCGCAGGAAATTTAAGCGAGTATGGTTCCTGGGTCGACACCTCGAATTATGGATGGGTGTGGCAGCCTCAGGTTTCACAGACTGATTGGCGACCGTATTCTGATGGCCGTTGGGTATATGTAAACCCGTTTGGGTGGACATGGGTGGACAACGCGCCTTGGGGTTGGGCACCCTATCACTATGGCACCTGGACCGACCTTTCAACGGGCTGGGCATGGGTACCAGGTCCGTCCTACCAGCCGTGGTGCCCTGCAGTAGTTAACTTCAGCAGCTACGATGGTAACGTTGCATGGGCAGCTCTGGCACCCAGGGAAGTACATTACACGCGGGCCACTTTAGGGTTTGGAGGCGGCTCATCCTGGTTTTCAATTAGCCAGGTGGCTGCATACCTTCCCGTCAATCGATATAGCTGTGATGCAGTACCATTCTCCAACACTTACGTCAATAACGTAACCTACATCAATAACACTACGTACAATAACTTTGGCGGCAATACCAACTTGTCCGCAGGGCACCCCACTGCCTTTGACAGATTTAACGCATCTGCAGAAGGCTACGCGGCAGCCGGGGGTCGCAATGTACGCTTTGTCCCTGTGAACGCGTCGCGTTCCGGTGGCATGGTAGTGCGAGCCACCGAGTTTGGCACAGCAGGCAATTACCAGCCGCTATCAAGAGCGCGGGCCAACGTGTTTGCAACAGGCACAAGTACCGGAGTTCCGTCGCGAGGCGTCATGCGTGTGTTTGGTCCCACGTCCGTGGCACCCACGCCAACGGTCGTAAACCGATCCCAGTTCACTGGTGCGTCCCGCCCACAGACTCCCGGTTTTCGAGGCACAGCGCCGCGCAGTAGTGCGTTTACCGGCGGTCAGCCCTATAGTGTATTCGTCAACAATAACCGCAACGGGCAACGTGCTGGCAGTATTCCGGCATATGTGTCGCGAGCACGGCAGCAATTGAATATACCTTTGCGACCTCAAACAGGTAGAGCATCGTTCAACAGTACTTTCAGCCCAACGCGTGGAGGCACTGGAACGCCTCTTCAGCACAGTCGCTCACCGTTCTGGCAGCCAATATTCGGAAATCGTACGCGTGGGGCAAGCCCTGTAACCGGTGGAAATCAGCCAACGCGCACTGCGCCACGGTACAGCCCGCCAGCACCGCGGTACAACCCACCAGCACCGCGGTACAACCCGCCAGCTCCACGGTACAAC
>JAJZFK010000564.1 GCA_021805405.1 bacterium | reverse complement strand
AGTCTCTTGCAGCAATAATCGCCCCACAAAGTAGTGTCGCCGTGCGGTGGAAGTCGCTGTCACCGCGTACTATTACGTCTGCATGACAGCGTGATGGCTCAACCCATGTATTGTGACCTACACGAGCGCACTCGCGGTAGTACGTAGAAATCCAGGCAGGATCTGTGCTGCCACGGCCACCATTCATATCTCGCAATAGGCGGCGCAGCGCACGAAGGTCTGCATCCAGCTCCACAAATACGCGCAGGTCTAGCAGGCTGCGAATCTCTTCCACATGAAGTGCCATAAGACCCTCCACGATGATAAATTCCGGTGCGTCGACCTGATTCAGCCTTGTGGTAAGGTCACTTGCGAGCTTGGCGTTGTCTGCTGAGGTAGGATGGTTGTTATCCGGCAGTTCCTCGCCTGTGCTGGGAGAAATAAATCGTGGTCCACCGGGTGCCCCGCGGTAGAAGTATTTATCCATTCCGACTATCTCAATGGATGCAGTTCGCACAGCACACTGCAACGCACTATTTAGAGCGGCAGTAAGAGTGGTCTTACCGGACGCAGAACCGCCGGCGATACCGGTTACAACCGTTTTCTTCATGGCTGATCTTTCTGAATATGTTCTTGTAATGTTTGAAGCGAATCTTGCAGGCGCTGCTGTACAAGAGTTACGGTAACATCGGCTCGGGTGCGTTCCAGCACTGCCCTAAGGCTGTCTGTGGTACGGCGAAGTCCCCCTGTCACCGCATCCGGAAAATCGAACGTGATGAGTTCAAAGTAGATATCGTCCATGAGGGCCAACACCTTTTGTGCTGCATCCTGGTTCTGCTCGCGCAAGAGGTCAAGCACATGCCGCCGGGCTTCACTGGCCGCTTCCGCCAAACCATTTAGATATGCAGCCAGTTCTACACCAAGCGACTGTGGTGATGGTAACGGCTCACACTGCACAATTGCCAGCATCGCCGCAGCCTCAACGTACTCCTTCTGGGAGTCATGTACGTAGCCAGCCCAGTAGAGAGATGGGTGCGCAGCAAGAACGTCGCGTAGCTCCCGCGTTATCCTGGCGGCAGTATCCAGCGAAGTGGTGGCCTGAACTATCTCACGACGATGTACCGCCCGAATAGAACGGGAGGAGTGCTGTATCACCTGCCTGCTCAAAACCAGTGCCTGTTCACGGGCAGCGCACAAGACGCCAAATCTCTCGCGAATGGAAGCAGTGACCTCTTCAAGGGCGAGGGATACGCCACTTTGTTCAGACATTATGATACACTCCAATGTAGAATAAACAGATTATAGTTTGTAGTTCATTTACAGTAGACTACATTCCTTCTAGTTGCGAAATATACAGGCGGAACTAAACCCTACATCGTGTATGTATACGATTCGAGGGAATCGTGGTTTACATCAGGGGAAAGGCAGGCATATGTTTTCATCTAAATCTTGGAGCGTAGGATCCGTTTCCGCATTGGCACTTGTGATGTCACTCTCTACTTGCACTGCACAGATGCCATCAGGTAATTTTGTAAAGGTAACGTCCAAATCGCAGGCAGCAGGAGTGCCGAACAAAGCCTTCAAGCTTATATTTCAGGTGAAGGTTGCCTCCCCTTATCATATCCAGGGGCATCCTTCAATAGAAGGTTACATACCTACCAATCTTAAGATAACAGCTCCCAAAGGCGTAAAGGTGATAAAGATCTCTTATCCCAAGCCGGTAGTTAAACCGTTCTTTGGTGAGAAACTTCCTGTGTACGAGGGTTCAATAAGCGTAACAGCGCTTATTAAGGCTAACAAGGCAGGAACTTACAAGTTGCCATATCTCCTTCACTACCAGGGTTGTAACACACAGCAGTGCTATCCCCCACAAGACGCCAAGGGCATTGCAGTGGTTAGCGTGAAAGGACCGGGGCTAGCCAGCCATGCCAAACACCACTAGGTTAAACCACACACTTACTTCGATGGCCTGGGTGTTATTCGCGCTGATACTTGTGGCTGCCGGCGTTTCTCGGTCTAGCGCCCAGGCTAATCCTGGTTATATTCACGTAGTGGCATCCTTGGTTCCTGGCGATGCTAGAGCAGGAGAGGCTGCGCTTGTGCATATCTCAGCGCAAATTACCCCCCCTTACCACCTCTACTCGCTCACTCAGCCTTCAACAGCAGACGGCTTTGGGCCCGCACGCACAACGCTCACCTTACCACCAGGCACAAAGTTTGCACAGATTGGAAAGCCCCAGCAGTCAAAATTCGCGACGATGTTTGACAAGGGCTTTCAGATACAGGACCAGATCTATAACGGCACAGCAGAGTTTGGTATCCCGGTTACACTCAGTAAAAGTGCATCGGGAACCTTCAAAACGGCGGTGGCGATGCACTATCAGTTGTGCACGGATGTTAATTGTCTAAATGCTACAACGCTGAATGTGCCATTGACCATTTCGGTTGCACCTGGGCCAGCGCGTCCAGATCATCTTGCTGCACTTTCACTGGCAAATGGAGCGGGTGCCGCGTCCACCACTACTACAGGCATAATCGCTTCTGCGGGCCCACAACCAGCAGTGACCGACGCAACGGCCACCAAAATTGCCGCTGCTCAGCGCGCCGGGCTGCTTCAGTTTCTGCTTCTCGCGGTAGGCTACGGGTTCCTCGCACTGCTTACTCCCTGCGTGTTCCCCATGATCCCTATCACGGTTAGCTTCTTCTCGAAAAAGCGTGGTCAAAACAGTCGCCAGGGTCTTATGGAAGCAATTGCGTACTGCGCCGGCATCGTTGGCACATTCACCGTTGTTGGCGTGGCCGTTGCAGTCGTGTTCAAGGCAACGGGCATAAGGGTTCTCGCAAACAATCCGTGGCTTAATCTGGGGCTGGCGGTCCTGTTTGTTGCACTTGGCGTCAACTTGATGGGCGGCTTTGAGATACTGCTTCCACCATCGCTCGCCGACAAGGCAAATCGCGCTGCAGAACGCACAGGGCTCATTGGGCCATTTCTTATGGGCCTCACGTTTACCATCACCTCATTCACGTGTACGGTCGCATTTGTAGGCACCCTGCTTGCCGCAGCGGCCAAAGGAAATGTTTTCTACCCTGTTATGGGAATGCTGGCGTTTAGTACGGCCTTCGCCCTGCCGTTTTTCCTCTTGGCGCTATTTCCGCAGTACCTCAACCGGCTGCCACGATCTGGCGCGTGGATGGTGACTGTGAAGGGCTTTATGGGCTTTGTAGAGATTGCAGCTGCGGTGAAGTTTCTCTCGAACGCTGACCTTGTTTGGAGCCTGGATATTCTTACTCGGCCAGTCTTTCTCGCTATATGGTTTGCACTTGCAACACTAGCGGGGCTTTATCTGCTGGGTGCCATCCGCCTGCCGCATGATGAATCCAGGGCGATAGGAAAAGCGCGTAGGGTAATTGGGCTGCTCTCCCTGGTTGCGGGCATCTGGTTTCTGGCGGGAATTAATGGCAAATCGCTTGGCCAGGTGGTCTCATTTCTGCCTCCAGAACCGTATCCTGGGCACACGGACGGCTCCTCCTCCCTGCTACATTGGGGCCACCACTATAAGGCGGCGCTCGCAGAGGCAGCAGCAGATAACCACGATGTGTTAATCAACTTCACAGGCGTAAACTGTACCAACTGCCGGCAGATGGAGAACACCGTGTTTCCCCTCCCCACTGTTCAAAAGCAGTTAGCCCGCTATACTCGCGTCGAACTTTACACGGATCGTGACTTACCATCCGACCGGGCTAACGCCGCACTGCAACAGAAGCTCATTCATGTTGCAACGCTACCGGCCTACGTAGTTCTTTCACCTAGCGGGCAGGTTCTAAGAGTTCAGCAAGACAGGTCTACACCATCCCAATTTGTTAAATTCCTGTCGCAAAATTAGTCTCGCCGCGGTCAGCACATCGGTTACGAGCCGTCGTAGTTGGTGTCGCTGGCCGTGTGCTTTACCGCCTGCTTTCCCCTCGCGTTCCAACCTTTAGCGCAAAGCAGCTGCGGGCACTTACCGGTAGTCAGAGGACGCGTGGGAACCGAACTCCTGTAACAAGCCGTCTAAATATCTTAGGAGAACGGCTAAAATGGTCAATTCAAGTGATAACTTTGGTGCTACGCGGCGCCAACTGTTTAAGCTGGCGATGGCAGGCAGCGCAAGTGCAGCACTCATTGCGAGTAGCATGCCGGCAGAAGCAGACCTGTTTATGCCATCTATTGCACAACAGAAAACGCTTGGTGCCCAGGCTGCCCAGCAGGTGCTGAAGAAGTACAAAGAGCTTCATGACTCACGAGCGGTAAGGTTTAAGCACATAGGTGCTAACCTCGTGAATGCGCTTAGCCCCCACGATCGAAATACATGGAATTTCAGCTTTCACGTTATTGAGAGTCAACAGGTTAATGCCTTTGCACTGCCCGGCGGGCCCATGTTTATGTACACCGGCCTCATGGATCACCTCTCCAACAACAGCCAGATTGCAGGTGTCACTGGCCACGAAATGGCACACGTACGGCTTCAGCACTGGGCAAAGAGCTACGCCAATGAGCAGGAGAGAAACCTGGGGCTGTCATTGCTACTTGGTCTTACCCACGCCAGCAGCACGGTACAGAAGCTGGCCTCGGTGGGAGATAGCCTCTACACACTTCACTATTCGCGGCACGATGAGCGGCAGGCCGATGAAAACGGCCTCGCGAACATGGTAGCTGCAGGATATAACCCGGAAGGTATGATACAACTCTTCACGGTACTTGAGAGGTTATCATCCAGCCAGCCGCCGGCGTTCTTAAGCGATCACCCGCTTACCTCCGCTCGCATTGCAGATGTTCGCCGCCTAATAGACCAGCTATATTCACAGGACTTGAAGCGGCCCATG
>JAJZFK010000473.1 GCA_021805405.1 bacterium | reverse complement strand
CCACCTTACTGCGGCAGCGCGCGCACTATGGCCGACCACAAGGGCATCGGCTCCTTCCCGTGTGGCAACTTCCGCGAGCGTCGCAATGTGATAACTATCTCCCGGCAGTTTTATTAACAGGGTGCCCCCGAAACTATTACGTATAACTCGTACTGCACTGGCAACAAAGGAAACCAGCGCCGGCCTATCGCAGTAAATGTGTGGCGGGCAGAGTGCGGCGACGTTAGCTTCCAGCGCGGAAACGTGCTCGGTGCTGTTCAGCGTAACGCCCAGCTGCCGCCATTCGCTCTCAGTGGAACCCGCAACCGAAACGATGACTGGGCAGCCATGCCGCGCTAACGATGGGAGGCTGCCGCTGCAGAAATCAGCTAAACCAGGGTTCGGTAATCCGGAATTATACAGCAGGCCCCCGATGGTTTCGGCGGTTCTACTACCCTGCGTGCCTACCCGCGCATCTACCGTTACAGTTGGCGTTACCACTGCGCCTAGCGCTAGCGGGTCTATAAGGTCATACAGCACTTCACCCCAGCCCACACATCCTGCGGAGGCAACGATAGGCAGTTTAAGCGTGAGACCGCCACGAACAGTTACGGTATTGAGCGTCAAAATCTCTCTCCTGGTGATTGTTAACCAAACCTAACCCTAATGTGCAGCTGGAATACACGCGCTGTCATGACATGGTTACAACGTAATTCAGGAAACTAGCCAGCCCTGGTAACCTCTTGGAATTCTACCCATTTTAGCCATAATTACACATAGTGAACTAAATTGGGCAGTCCCTGCTGAAAGAAGTTGGGGTCGTTCAGCGTGTGCAATAGCAGGAGTTGATTGTATGAAAATCCCACAGCTGGTGCTGACGGTAATTGGCTGTTTGATGCTGAATGCTGCTGACGCTCAGGCGCAGAAATCATGGAACCCCATGGAGTTGTGGGCGCGGAGACACGAAAGTTACAGCAGAGCCCTTCCTGCTACCCCTGCGTTCACTTCCGCAGAAATTGCCACCCAGGAAGCGGAAGCTACTGCCCTTATGACGAGTATTGAAGCCGCCTGCAAATCTGGTGTCGCTCAGTTTGTAATTCCACCGGGCAACTATCGCTTTAATGGTCTGCAGCCCACGGTTTTGGCACGATTGCAGCCAACGCAGGGCCGATTCAGAATTATTGCGCGCGGAGTTACTTTCTGGTTCGCGAGGCCAGCCTCAGATGCTACCTCAACGACCTACGGTCTGCAGCTACGTGACTGTTCTAACATCACCATCAAGGGACTTTCGATAGACTTTGATCCGGTAACGTGGACGCAGGGGCAGGTAACACACATTGACCCGCGGACCAGGCAGCTAACTGTTTCCATAGACCCTGGATATCCGCTTGCAGTACCAGGCGATGGTGCAGTTGTTCAGTTCTATCACGCGAACGGTCGGTTTATCCCGCGCCTGCCTTCAGGACTATTTAGTGAGTCGCATGCCGAAGTTACGGACCCGCTACTACGACAGGTGACTGTTACACTTGGCAAGGGACAGCTTGCAGACGACCTAAACCCGATCAACCATTCCGTATGGAAGAACCACTTTTTTGTACATACGGGCGATTGCGTAGTGTTGCCTTACCGTACCGCATGGGCTGTAGATTTGGCCGGGTGCAGCGCGGTGCATATTGAGCATACAGGCATCTACGACTCACCCGGTATGGGCATCCTTGAGGATGGTGGACAGGGTCACAACGTCTTCGATCATGTACGCATTGTGCGACGCCCGGGGACTAACCGGCTATATGCCTGTTGTGCAGATGGCATCCACAGTAGGTTGATGGCACATGGCCCCATCATCGAGAACTGCGAGATATCCTGCAACGGCGATGATATAATCAACCTTCACGGGTATTTTGCGCTGGTCGTTCGCCAAACAGCGCCTAACCGCTTCGTGGTTGCGTCCTATGCAGATCAGAAACTTCAGCCGGCACAGTCACTCTCCTTCTATCGCTTCCACCAGGTGTCACGTATCGCGAGAACACCGATCACCTCTGTGATACCCGACGGTAATTCCGATGACACCGCGCTAGCAGCGGCTCTTGCCAAAAAACTGCATATCATACTGCCAGATGGTCCTTTAAGAACCGTTACTGTGAACTCACCGGTTATATGCAATCCGGGTACGCTCATTAACACGCATGCGGACCAGTCCGCTGGTTTTGTTATCAAAAACTGCTATTTTCACGATTCGCTTGGCAGGTGCCTGCTGCTAAACGGCGCATGCAACGGTATTGTGGCGAACAATATATGGCGAAATATCCAGAACGGTGCCTGCCTGCATATGGAGAGCTGGTACTACCTTGAGGGACCTTTCTGCCACGATATCATCATGGAACAGAATCGGTGGGATCACTGTGCCATGGGCGTCGCTCCCCAGTGGTCTGGAGTTCGCGGACTCTTGTACGCGGGTATGGTACCCGCCGTGAACTACCTGCGCAACAGCGAACCACTTTATAACCTCACATTTACCGGCAACCACATCGACGCCTGCGGGGGCGCAGCAATATGTGTGAGTAACGTGCGAAACGTACAGATAACCGACAACGTTATAACGAGAAGTTACATGGCTTCCAGCCTTATGGATAACTGGAAGCCCGCAGAAGATTACTATCAGGACAAACTTCGTGGAGAAGTATACGTTGCTGAGTGCAGTGGAGTGACGATCGCTGGCAACCGCACATTGCCCCCGGGCGAGGATCAGCGGCCAATGGTGCAGGTAGGCAAGGGCGACACCCAGGTTGTGGTAGACGGAGGCAGTGAGAATTCACCGCAGTTGGTAAAACGAGACCTTTATACACTGTCAAGCGGCACCGGCAAGTTGGGGCTTACGGTTGCAGCCAATTCAGTTGTGATGAGGCCAATCGACACTTCGCACCATTACGCGTGGCTGGTTACTCCAATGCAGGATGGCAGCATAACCATTTCAAGCATTTCTGCGACTACTCTTTACCTAACACTTTCACAGGATACAACCGGAACCAGATTGATTGCTGCACCAGAGGCAACCAGCAATGCTGGCAACGAGCGCTGGTTGGTTACACCATGCGGCGATGGCGCATTCCGCCTTTCGCCTGCCACCAACGCATCACTTGCTCTAACGTTATCCACCTCGCGAAACGGTCCATCAGCTGATCTAACGGTATGGAACGACTCATCTGCACAGCAATGGACGTTGACGAAGTCGAACCTCGACTACGATATTGATACAAACCGCTAGGGCCGGTGACACAGAGCTGGCCGAATGACGGAGTACTAGTTGTACAACTGCTCCATTGCGTCTTGTTGCAGCGTAGTGCGAGTGCCACATGCCCGGGCAGCTGCTTACACGGTATTTGAAAGTGGCCTCAGCATGTCGTCAAATTGTGTCTCATCCAGTCCGTTCCATACGTGGCGTTCGTCCGGGTAAAACGAGATCATTCCCTGCGGATCCTGGCTCCGCTCGTTCATGCTCATCAATAGCCAGCCGCCAGGAACCGGCGAACGCCACACATTTACGTTGTAGGTGTAGCCCCTATGATCGCCCTTAAGTTCAGTAAGATGCTGCACCCCAAGAAATTCCCATTTCATGACATAACCTCATTTGTGCATTGCGATAGTAGAGCAGACAAACCCCAAACACTACTGCAGTAATGACGTACGATGATACGGAATGGTTTTAGTAGATTCAAGCTCAATGTGCGGACAGAAACTCAAACAGATTGGGACCTCGCAGACTTTTCATTTTCGCTATACTCCATCGTGTGAGATCTTCCTAAAACAACTTTCACTATGAACAGCTCAAATTGTTGAAGGATAACAGCCCCTTATAGCCGAATAGAGGCATTACAGTACACAAAGATAACAAGACCCTGGATACTGAAGGAGTTGACCTATGGCACTGCGAAAAAGTCGAAGAGAGGTCGTAACTGCGGCTATCGGCACTGTGGGTATGGCGGCCGCCGCACATGCGGATGGCATTTTGCGCCTGGCTGCAGACCAGAAGGTGCGAATTGCGTGCATTGGCGTGAACGGTAAGGGAGATAGTGACAGCGACGATGCGGGGCGCCTTGGCGAGGTTGTGGCTATTTGCGACATAGACGACAACAGCCTTGCGCGCAAAGCGGTGCAGTTTCCCAATGCTAAAAAGTACCACGATTATCGTCGTATGCTGGAAGAGATGGAAAGCTCCATCGACGCGGTTACCGTCAGTGTTCCAGATCACAGCCACGGCCCGGCCGCAGCGATGGCCATGCAGCTAGGAAAGCACTGCTTCTGCCAGAAGCCGCTGGCCCATAGTGTTTACGAGGTACGTCGGCTAGAGAACATCGCGCGCGAAAAGAAGGTTGCAACGCAAATGGGCAATCAGGGTACCGCCTCCAGCAATCTTAGGCGAGCCGCGGCGCAGGTGCGAAAAGGTTCCATTGGGCGTGTTATTGAGGTTCACGTTTGGACTAACAGGCCGATTTGGCCGCAGGGCCAAAAGTATGCTGCAACTGCTCCCAAACCCGCCACTGTTCATTGGCACGACTGGATAGGGCCCGCTCGTTACCGTCCATATACGCCGGGACTTCACCCATTTTCGTGGCGAGGCTTCTGGGACTTTGGCTGTGGCGCACTGGGTGATATGGGGTGCCATACAATGAACCTGCCATATATGGCTCTCGATCTGCGTGACCCGGTGAGGATTCAGGCAACTACCAGTGGAAACAATCACGAGAGTTATCCAGCTTGGTCGGTAATACGGTATGATTTCGCGCCCAATGCTCATCGGGGTCATGTAGCAATGTACTGGTACGATGGCGGACACCTTCCACCTGCAGAGCTTCTACCAGGAACCAAGT
>JAJZFK010000139.1 GCA_021805405.1 bacterium | reverse complement strand
CAAACGTGTACATAAAGAATTTGATGGCCGCATAGGCTCGCCGTGGACCTCCGAACATGCCAATGAGCAGGTACGTAGGAATGAGCGTTGCCTCAAAGAAGACGTAGAACAGCACGAGGTTAAGAGAAAGGTAGACGCCCGTAATAGCTGCTTCCAGTAATAAAAGAAGTGAGATAATCTCGCGGGAGTTACTACTTGTTCGCGTGGTGTAGACGACGGAAAGCAGAATGATAAACTCGGTAAGCAGCACGAGGAGCACACTAAATCCATCTGCTCCCAGGTGCCAGTGAAGCCAATGGTGCGCTCCCATCGGTATCCATCGATACTTCTCGGCAAACTGAATGGTACCACCCACGCCGCTCATCGCGTTTGCAAGAACGTTGCCGTGATAACCAGCGAACAGAAAACAACTGAGCACAAGTGCTATGCCCGAAAACCCAATGCCAACGCCGTTGACTAGTATCGTACCAAAATCAACGTCGTTGCTTCCGTGGTCTTGTCCAGGCTTGGGCAGGAACATGAGTAGAATTGCACCTACCACCGGGGTAAAGAGCAAAAGACTAAGTATGCCGGTAATTTGCATCTGCATAAAAGGCCTCAGTGCTGCATTACGCCAACCAGCATGCCCACCATAAGGGTGACCACGCCGACAAGCATAACGAGCGCATAATTTCTAACATAACCGGTCTGCATTCTTCGCAGCAAGTGGCTTATGCCACCAACCGATTTGGCAATGCCGTCACCCGCAGCGTTAATAGTATCCGCCTCCACACCGCGCATCAGGCCTCGTTCGGCCAGTAGTCCACCGAACTTGATAAAGATGATATTGTAAACAGCATCAAAGCCCAGGTTGTTCTTCAGCAGGCGAACTAGCGGGCTGGCCTCCGCGGCGACAGGATCCAAGATCGCGCCAGTCTCCATCCTGCGTCCGTACAATACGGCAGCCAACGAAAGGCCGCCTATCGCAATAAGGCTGGAGAGTATGTATCCGGCCATAGGTGAGAGCAGATCCGCCTGTGGTTGCAAGCCGCCCAACGAAAGGGGAGCAATGCTGGGTTCAAGAAATTTGCGAAGGAGATCTCCGCCACCAGGACCAAAGGGGCCGGCGAACCATCCAAATCCCACAGCGAGAACCGCGAGAATGAAAAGCGGCCACATCATGGTTGAGGGCGAAGTGTGAACGCTTCCACCATCATGTGTATCGTCGGCGTGCCCACTCTCATCACTGTCGCCGTGCTGATGAGCGTGTAGCTGCCCATCGGTAAATCGTTCGCGGGTGTAGAACGTTTTCCACATGAGCCTGTTCATGTAGAATGCAGTCATAAAGGCTGTTATAAGGCCACCTGCGTAAAGAAGCATACCGTTACCGGCAAAGGAGCGGGAGGCACTCTCCAGAATTGCGTCCTTTGACCAGAAGCCGGAAAGCAACGGAAAGCCGGCGATAGAGTATGTGGCAATGAGCATGACGGCCCAGGTGGAAGGCAGCTTCTTCTTGAGGCCGCCCATTTTTCGGATATCCTGCTCGCCAAGCATCGAGTGTATAACTGCGCCAGCACCCAGAAACAAGAGGGCCTTGAAGAACGCATGTGTAACTACGTGGAATATGCCATCTGTAAAGTCGCCCACCCCACACGCCATAAACATATAACCCAATTGCGAAATGGTTGAGTAGGCAAGTACCTTTTTGATGTCCGTTTGAACCATCGCCATAGCCGCACCTGCAAAGGCAGTGGCAAGACCCACCCAGGCAACCGCCTGAAGGGCTACAGCAGAGTGCACAAAGAGAAAGGAACAGCGCGACAGCATTACAACACCGGCAGTTACCATGGTCGCCGCATGAATGAGTGCCGAAACCGGTGTAGGGCCAGCCATTGCGTCTGGTAGCCACACAAACAGCGGAATCTGCGCGCTCTTGCCAATAGCACCAACGAACAACAGCAGGCAAATCATCGTGATTACAGACGCCGGCACTACCGCACCCGTAACATCCAGCACGTGCCCTACGTGATTTGCAAGTTCCAGGACTCCGCGATGCTGCGGCGTATAGAATGAGACGGTGCCGAAGTATGCCCAAATAGTCATTATGCCCAGCGAAAAGCCGAGATCACCAACTCTATTAACAATGAACGCCTTGTTACCAGCGCGAGCGTTAGCAGTCTCGCTAAACCAGAAACTGATGAGCAGGTAGGAGCAAACGCCTACCCCCTCCCATCCCACAAACATAAGCAGGAAGTTATCACCCAGTATCAGCAGCAGCATCATGAATATGAAGAGGTTGAAATAGGTGAAGAATCGCGTATAGTCCCTGTCCTCTTTCATGTAGCCGATAGAGTAGACGTGTATGAGACCCCCTACGCCTGTTACTACCAGCGCCATCACTAGCGATAGCGGATCTAGTACCTCGTTGAAGTTCACCCGAAAACCACCAAATCTTATCCATGGGTCATATATCGATGCCCCGGGGAGAAGTGCGATGATTTCTCGCGATGTACTGCCAAACTGCAGCGTGACAAACAGTGCTATCGCGAATGCCGCCAATACCACACCCGGTGCGATGATGGTCGTGAGCCGCTTCTGCAGCGCCCGGTCTTTTATGTAAAGACCCGACGTGCTGCAGAACAGAAATCCTAGCAGCGGCAGCCACAGTATAAGTTGAGCAAGTTGAAGGTTCATCAGTTCGTCTGTCTGGTTTAAGATTTCAGCAGGGCGGAGTCATCTAGATCGATCGACTGCCTTACCCGGAAGATGGTGACAATGATGCCGAGGCCTACGGAGACTTCCGCAGCGGCTACCGCCAGGGCAAAGATGACATACATCTCGCCAGTGGACGTTCCAAAATACCTGCCTAGCGCAATAAAGGTCAGGTTTGCGGCATTAAGCATTAGTTCTATGCACATAAACACCTGAATGGGGTTACGCTTAACTAGCACGCCTACCACACCAATTGTAAATAGTATTGCAGAGAGCGAAAGATAGTATGAAACCGGTACCATGAATGCTCACCTCACCATCATAATCATACTTGGCGGCGCGTCATAACAATCGCGCCAACTACTGTAACCAGCAGCAGCAATGAAGTGGCTTCAAACGGGAACAGCCATGGCAGACTGGGGCTATAAAGTGTTAGTCCCACCGCTTTAACCGTACCCTGCGCCTGTGCAGTTGCTGCAGATGCCGCACGCCCAGGCATTTCAAAAAACATGCCACTTACGAAGAGTGCTAATAGAAGGACAGCACCCAGCACCACAGCGGCCGTGCCCTGTAAGGAGTTCTTGCCAGGTTTTGCTACCGGCGCTCCCAGGTTAAGCAGCATAATGACAAACAGGAACAGAACCATGACCGCGCCGGCATAGACAACGACCTGCACAGCGCCTATGAACTGTGCCGATAGTGTAATGTAATACACCGCCAATCCCAAAAAGCAGGCTACTAATGCTAATGCGCTTCTTACGGGATTCGTCGAACTAACCATAGTAATAGCAGCACCTACGCACACGATGGCAAGTATCCAGAAGAGGATGAGTGCAGGCATGAATTCTCCTCAGCGGCCCGGTGCCAGACGGGCAGCGGTAATAACGGCAGTCGAACTGGGCTGGGTAACTGCCGTGCGGGCAAGACTGTAACCCGCTAGAAGGAACAGCCATACAAGCGCCAGTGGAAGCATCCGCTTCCAGCCCAGATTCATCAACGCGTCGTATCTTAGCCTGGGCAAAGTGGCGCGTAACCAGGTATAGAAGAAAATCCCCATCATCACCTTAAGCACATACCAGATGAAGCCCGGCACAAATGTAAACGGAAAACAGTTAAAAGGTGGGAGCCAGCCGCCCCAGAATACAGACGCGTTAAGCCCGCAGATCATGAGCATGTTCACGTACTCACCAGCGAAAAACGTGGCAAACTTCATGGAAGTGTATTCAGTATGGAAACCGGCCACCAGCTCAGATTCCGCTTCAGGAAGATCAAACGGCGCGCGGTTAGTCTCTGCAATCATGGCTACGGTGTAGATAACTACAGGAACAATGAGTGACTGCAGCCAGTACCAGGAGAAGATGCTGCCCTTGAATACTGCAGGTAACCAGTGTATACCAAACGGGAGCGCATTCTGCGAATTAACGATCTGGTTAAGCTGCACAGAACCTGCAAGAATGACAACGCAGAGTAGCGACAGCCCCATCGCCAGTTCGTAACTGATGATTTGCGCGGATGCACGCAACCCGCCCAACAGCGAATACTTGTTGTTGGATGACCAGCCGGCAAGGATGATGCCGTAGACACCCAGGGACGACGCGGCGAGCATGAACAACAGACCGATATTCACATTACCAGGCGTAACGGGCACTGTAAACAGTGCACTATGCGCGTTGCGAAATGTAACGTTCTGCAAAGGTATTACAGCACCAGCAGAGAGCGCCACCAGCATGGAAATGAAGGGCGCCAGGTAGTAGAGCCGAACATCAATACTGCCTGGCTGAATATCTTCCTTGAAGAACAGCTTTAGAACGTCAGCCGGAGGCTGAAGTAATCCCCGTGGCCCCAGCCGGTTGGGACCCGTGCGGTCCTGCATTAAGCCGATAACGACACGCTCAATCCAGATTAGCATTGGGAGAATGCCAAGGGTAAAAGCGAAAATTCCAGCAAGCGCAACATACGGAACTAGTGCAGGCAGACGTACGCCGTGCCAGTATTCCGGAAATATGAAAATGTGATAGATGCCATCGCGTAGGTTATCCCAATACGCTTCAAAACCGGTTAGCATCTCGTCTCCTGATAGAGGTAATTACTGGCCAGCACCTATCGTGCCAGCGAAAAGTTTGAAAGGGCCTAGGCGTTTGTAGTACTATTTTCTG
>JAJZFK010000112.1 GCA_021805405.1 bacterium | reverse complement strand
GTGTCTCCGTAATGTTAACATTTATGACCCCGGCACTTCCAAATGACCTGGCTGCACTCACTTTGCCGCTTAGCTACGTCACCTGGTCTGTTCACTCTACCGATCACAGGCAGCATGCCGTATCCCTCTACTTTAGTGCCAGTAGCTATCTCTCGGTGAACACTGGCGACCAGCCAATCGTATGGAAGCGGCGCAAGATGGGCCAGCTTACTTCCCTGCGAATGGGCACCGCCGCTCAAACTGTCTGCGTCCCGATGGGTGACGATGTACGGATAGACTGGGGCTACGCCTACGTGGCGGCGCTCTCACGCCAATGCAAAACAGCCGCACTCCCGAACTCTGTGGCGCTAGATGCCTGGGTGACGACGGGTAAACTTCCGCATCACGATATGCGCCACAGCCCCGTAGCCCCGAACCTAAACCATCCGGTCATGGCGTTCAGCATACCGCTGGGCAATGTAGGCGTCCATTCGGTCTCGCGAACCGTTATAGTGGCATATGATGAGCTTTACAACATCAAATTCTTTGGCAAACTGCTTCGGCCGTACTGGCGGCGCAACCATACCACCTGTTCTTCCATGCTGCAGCATGCTTACAGCGCCTATCCGCTTCTCGCGAAGAAATGCATGCGGTTCGACGCTGCATTGCACAACGACCTTGTAAAAGTAGGCGGCCCGAAGTACGCGCAGATTGCCGAAACTGCATACCGCGAGTCACTTGCAGGCACTGGCATCTCCGTAGACAGCCACGGGCAGCCACTTATGTTCACTAAGGAAAACACCAGTAACGGCGACATCGCCACCGTTGATGTTATCTTCCCTATGGATCCAGTTTGGGTACTGTTAAGCCCAACCCTCGCCAAAGCGTCTCTTGTGCCAGACCTGCTGTATGCGGCCTCCAGCCACTGGAAGTTTCTAAACGCGCCACATGACATAGGAACCTATCCTGTGGCGATGGGCCGAGACGACGGAGGTGAAGGCATGCCCGTGGAAGAGAGCGGCAACATGCTTCTCCTCTGCGACGCCATTGCCCAGGATGACGGAAATGCAAACTTCGTCTCTCCGTGGTGGTCGAAACTTACACAGTGGGCCACCTACCTCAAACAATATGGTCTCGATCCTGAAAACCAGCTCTGTACAGACGACTTCATGGGTCACCTCGCACACAACGCGAACTTATCGGTGAAGGCGATTTTGGGATTGGCTGCCTACGGAGATCTCTGCCGTATGCGTGGCGACTCCAAGGCTGCTCAGGCGTTTACCCACCTTGCCCATGTAGACGCAGCACATTGGGTGAAGGTTGCAGATGCGGGTTCGCATTCACTGCTCGCATTCGATAAACCCGGCACATGGAGCCAGAAGTACAACATGGTGTGGGACCGCATTCTCGGCCTGCACATCTTTTCTAATGCGGTGCAGGCGAGAGAGATAAAGTGGTACAAAACTGTAATTGAACCCTACGGCGTGCCGCTCGATTCCCGAACCCATATTTCAAAATCAGACTGGTCGACATGGGCCGATTCCATGGCAACCAAAAAATCGGACTTTGAGGAGTTGTTCAGCCCGATCTACAACTATTTCAACAATACCACTACCCGCGATCCGCTGGCGGACTCCTACCTTGCAAATGATATTCACAGCGGAGGTATGCACGCGCGGCCGGTAGTGGGTGGCTTCTTCATACGTATGCTAACCAACCACAAGATATGGCACAGCTGGTCGTCTCAGGACAGAATGCAGCCACACGGCTGGGCACCGCTTCCACCCGCTCCGGTACTTCACACAGTGATACCGGCCGGTAACAAGGGCACTGCTGTATGGCGCTATACCACACAGAAGCCAGCTGACAACTGGAGATCTGCGGGCTTTAATGACAGCACATGGGCTACCGGTAAGGCGGGTTTTGGCACAATGGGCACACCAAGCGTTGCGGTTCATACCAATTGGAACACCGACGACATATGGATACGACGACAGATCACGCTACCACGGCGCCCACTCAAGAATCTGGTCTGGTACGTATTTCATGACGAGGATGTGCAGATCTACGTGAATGGCGTTTTAGCCGGTGAAGAACCTGGCTTTATTACGGATTACGAGGCCATGCCAATCTTCCCACAGGCTTTGCGCCTGCTAAGGCCAGGGGCTACGGTAACTCTGGCCGTGCACTGTCACCAAACAACGGGCGGGCAGGGCATTGACGTTGGGCTGGACGAGGAGCTGAGGGCACCGTAACTTCCCTCACAGGACAAGTAACGAATAGAGCACTGGCACCTGTGCCAATGCTCTATTCGTTTGTGTTAGGGTTTTAGCTAGTCCTACTTATAGAGCGGTCCAAACGTCTGGCAGGCGAGGTAGTCGGCTGCTTGGGCGTCCATGCTTCCAAACCGCATCCATGCCGTAGGTCTCATTATGCGCTCGTCGGGTACGTTGTGCATCTCAACCGGAATCCGCAGTATAGAGGCAAGCGTTATGAGGTCTCCACCTATGTGCCCGTAGCAGATAGCGCCGTGGTTGGCACCCCAGTGGGCCATAACACTGTACACGTCCTTAAAGGCATCCGTGCCAGTAACCACAGGAACAAACCAGGTGGTGGGCCATGTTGGGTTGGTGCGCGCATCCAGCACAGCATGCACATCCTCCGGCAGCTCCACGGTATACCCCTCAGCAATCTGGAGGACGGGGCCCAGCCCATCTACCAGGTTTAGCCTGCACATGGTGACCGGCATACCGCCTCGCGTGAGGAAATCGGTAGACCAGCCACCTCCCCTAAAGTACTCGCTTATACCAGAACACCAGCGAGTAGCACCCAGGCAGGCATCAATCTCGTCCAGGCTAATCCGGTTGAACGGCTTTAGGGCAGGCTCACCATTTACACTCTGCATTCCCGTCCAGTCCAAGGCAGACGGACCGGAGTTGATGAGGTGAATGATGCCGCATTCGGCTTTTCCCGCAAGCGTATGGCCAGTAACCCGCTTTACGGCATCCGGGCTCCAGTAGGTGCGCACATCGGCAAAAAGCTGTGCAGTACCGGTTAGCAGGTGCCCAAATAGCATCGACACCGCGTTAAGGGAGTCATTTTCTGTCGCGACAATATAGGGCTGCCGAACACCGTCCCAATCGAATGACGAATTAAGAATAGCTTCCAGGTAGTCCCCATTGGGAAAAGTGTCCGTCCACTGCCGCTGGCCCTGGAATCCACTGGCAATGGCGTTACGCCCTTCTCCTTCCTCTATAAAACCCATCTTCTTTAGGACAGGGTTACCTACCATGAGATCACGCGCAATGAGGGCCATCTTTACGCAGAACTCCCAGTCCTCATCCTTCTGCTGGCGTGTTCGTTGAGCGTCCTCCGGGTTGGGATCCATTCCCTCGGGACAGTTCGCGCGGGTCCAGGCTAAAGCACGCTCGTATTCGGCATGATCATAGATGCCATTGTTGATGCGCCGCAGAAACTCCACCATATCTACTGACTCGCTGCGCATACCCAGATATTTCTCGAAGAAGTTCGCGCTGACAATAGAGCCCGCAATCCCCATGGAAACTGAGCCCATGGCAAGGTACGAGTTGCCGCGCATGGATGCAGATGCGATGGCTGCGCGCGTAAACTGTAACAGATTCGCCTGCACGTCTGCCGGCACCGTTGTGTCGCCGCCATCCTGCACATCACGACCATAAATACCAAATGCTGGCAACCCCTTCTGATTGTGCCCCGCAAGTGCGGCAGCAAGGTAGACGGCTCCTGGTCGCTCCGTGCCGTTGAATCCCCATATTGCCTTAGGCATATGTGGATCCATGTCAATTGTCTCCGATCCGTAGCACCAGCACGGTGTTACGGTAAGCACTGCTCCTACATTCTCGCGAGCAAACTTCTCGGCACTTCGGGCGGCCTCGGCAGCACCGCCAATGCACGTATCGGAAATCACGCATTCTAGAGGGTGGCCGCTCGCATGTGTAACATTTGCTGTCAAAAAGGCGGCTGCGCTCTGCGCCATACCCATTACCGTGCCTTCCAACCCCTCGCGCACTCCTCCATACCGGCCGTCGATCGTCGGCCTTATGCCTAGCTTGGGCAGGCTCTTTTGAAGTCTATGGGTAAGAACAGTATCTTTAGCTTCCAATATTGCGTTCTCCTATAACGTCGGTCTGTGTCATGCATTATCACGGTTCTACGGCAGTTACTGGTTTTCCTTCACTCAAATAATTACCGGCTTTTACCCTAATATTTACCGGTTTACGGCCGATGATCAACTGAGCGTTTGAAGGAGGTCATACAACATGGATGTGGCAAAATATAAAAAATCGATATTTCGTGAGGCACTGGTTTCCGCACTGCTCGTACTGTGCCTTACTGGCTGTGGTGGTGGTGGCGGATCGGTTGCGGGGCTTTTACCTAGCACCAAGATCACATCTGGCACTAATGCTGTGGGCGCAGGATGCAGAAACACCTCGTACACGCCAAACTTTGCGAACGGTATAGATCCGGCTACGGGCCTGCCAAATCGACTCTACCATTGGAACCATTTTCCACTAAAGCTATTTATCGTCGCGTCCCCCCAAAGTAACGCCATGCTTGTACAACAGGCTGAAACCGGTTTCAACTGGTGGGTTACCGGCACAGCCGGCCTAGTCACTTACCAGATAGTGAACGACCCCGCGCAGGCGGATATTACGGTAACATTTGAGAATCGCGGCTATACCAACTATGGTGCCATAACGGACTACAGCGTCAATTCAAACGGTGAGGTTACCAAGGCAACCATCACCTTCAACATGACATACCTCAGTTCGGTTGCCAACATTGAGCCCGTAGCCGCCCACGAATTCGGCCACGCGCTAGGTATTGCAGGCCACA
>JAJZFK010000325.1 GCA_021805405.1 bacterium | reverse complement strand
AGGTTACCTACCTCCGCGTCGCGGCAGGCACGCTCAGCGTGACTAAAGGCGGTAGTGTAATCGCTACGCAAACAGGCACTGCGCGCAAGAACGATTTGGGCAGAAGCAGCCGTTTTAATAACCGCAGTGCTGTTGGCCGCACTCAGCGCCTCAGCGGCCAGTTCATCTGCTGCAGCATATTCGCCACGAGGAAGCAACAGTTGCGCTGCCAATGTCTGTGCTGCCGCCCTCGCTTCGTCCGGGAGGTCACGGCTTACCAGCCTTATAACCAGTAGACTTGCTTCATGGGCCAGGCCACGAGCCATCCAGAAATCCTTCATTGCCGTACATATACGCAAAGACAGCAGAGACTGGTAACGCTGAGCATGGTCTCTAAGCCCATGCTCAATGCCTGTCACGATGTTCTGATACTCGTCTAATACTGCGTCGATATCTGCACGGGACTCAGGGGACTTCTGCTCAACATATTCCGTGAACCACAGTTGATGGCGATCGCAAATCGTCTCTGCATCGCCAGATTTTGCCAGCAGCTCTCCCGCGAAGGCAGTAATGGAATACAGCATGGTAAAACGGATTTGCCCACGAACCTCGGTTGTAGTTATAAGGGAGCATGTGCGAAGCTCATCCAGAAGGTCGAGGCAGTGGAGTATGCTTGATGGCGGTAGCACGCAAATTGTACACGCTGCGTCTGCCAGCCAGCCGCCGCGAAAAACCGATAGATTCAAAAGGAATGATTTCAGTTCTGGAGTTAACAGGCTGTAGCTCCAGTGAATGGTGTTTCTAACCGACCTGTGACGCAACGGCGACTGCGACCTGTGCTCTACCAGCAGGTCTAACTGATCGTCGAGGTGAGACATAAGCGACTGCACGGATAGTACCGACGCACGTGATGCAGCTATCTCTAGTGAGAGCGGAAGGCCTTCTAACCGCAAGCAGATATCGAGGATAGTTTGAACGTTTTCTTCGGTAAGGCTTAGGCCAGGGCGTACTGCTTGTGCACGCGACAAGAAGATGGAGACACCAGGCAACCCTGCAGCAGCCTCTACGCGCGCATCCAGCCCTTGAATGCCGCTTAAGTCGGGCTGTTGAAAGGGGAGGAGTTCAAATAGGTGCTCACCAGCAATGTTGAGGTGCCGCCTGGAAGTGACAAGTATGCGGACATCTGGACTTGTATCCAGGAGTTGTTCAACAATAGCGTCGCCGCCCTCTGTAAGGTGCTCAAAGTTATCCAGGATGAGTAGCCCACCGCCATCTGCCAGCTTGTCCAGAATTTGAGTTTGCAGCGGTATCTGAACCGCCCTGTCAATACACATGGCGTCAGCAATTGCAGCTTCTATCTGGTGTGGCCTCATGAGGTCTGCCAATGGAACAAACCATACTCTGTCACCAAAATCATGAGTCAAATTTCTGGCAATCACCTGTGAGATGTGGGTCTTACCAACGCCTCCTGGTCCAAAGACTGTAACTAGGCGCGACTGGCATCTGTGCTCACCAAATGGCGCTACCAGTTCGGCTAGCCGCGAAAGTTCATTCTGTCTGCCGAATATTGGCTTGAGGTTACCCATCTGCCATCTGTTCAAGTCGCTTCTGGGCGTTTTGGGTTGGGCAGAATTATCGTTTCGAATTCGATGATAAAGGGCAACGGCTTTGGGTGATGGCGTAGTTTGAAGGCTCTGCTCCAACATCCGTTCAAGCTGTTGATACTGCTTTATAGCAGATGCCGGCTTGCCCTGTGATAGATACATCTCCATCAACAGTACGTGCGTATCCTCGTTTAGAGGATCGCATGCAACTTCCTGTCGCGTGAATTCTATTGCATCATCGTATGCGTTGCGTGCCATGCACAACCTGGCAAGGCTGCGAAGGGCATTGATATGTTTTTCCAGGAGTGTCTGTCGCTCCACGGCAATCCATGCGTCCTCAAACTGGGGTAAAAGGTCACCGCCATAGATTGCCAATGCCTTGCGAAACAGCGACTCCGCTTCGTCGGCGTGCGCGGCTCGCCCACAACGGCGCAGCAACGCATAGTAGGTGCCAATGTCCGTGGTGCACTGGTCGGCGTCCAGCGTTACCGATTGTCGATCTGCATGGATAATATCACGCTGGGCTTCGGAACCCGTATCAATCAGCTTTCGCAAAAGGGTGAGTGTCGTGCGAAGTCGTGCCCGCGCTGCTTCCGGGTCATCGTCGGGCCATATCGCTTCGGTAAGCTCGTCGCGGTTAATTGCATTCCCAGGGCGAAAGGCAAGATAAGCGAGCAGGCTAGATGCGCGTTTGCTGGTGTGCATGGGAAATTCGCGATCGTTATAGATTACGCGAAATGTACCCATCAACTCAATGTGCCACATTTAGAGGTGCTCCGTAGGAAGTTCAACGCTCAATACGTTTGGTAGAACTGTTGCGATGCCTTGGCCGAGCGTAAAATTTAGTAAAATCTCAACTTTCGGCTGCCCTCATTATATAGTGTTATCGTGGTAAATACAACTATGCTCGTGATATTAGGTGAATTTACCATACCGACCAGGTCTTGAGTATGGGCTAACAAGGCTGTTTAGAAGGCGTGTTAGACATAATAGACGCGCTAATATGGCAAATGGTTTTGGTGACGTTTTAAGCAAGTGCTGTATGCTTGAATATGGCAACCGGTGCGATAGGAGGGAAGGCATAAACCAGTGCAGGAACAAAAACGGAAAGGGCATCCGGTTAGGGACACCCTTTCCAATGAAGTTACAGCACTCGCAGTTTTGCTGAATGCGTGGAACTAGTTAGTGGAAGCCAGTTTGCGGCTACTCTTGCGTCGGTTAGACGCGAAGCCCGCACCGCCGATACCCAGCATTGTCATAAGCGATAGCACGCTAGATGCCTCTGGCACAGCCGGTGGTGGCACGCTGCCTACGGTAACGATTCCGTTGTTGTAGCTGAAGCCATAACCGGTGAGGTCGCTAGTGATGGATGAGAACCCTGTCTGGCCAGGGGTGAAGCTGGATGACAGGAACTGGTACGAGTTATGCAGCAGCGGGTGGTAGCCACCCAGGAAATCCAGGTAAAGATTACCGCCGCTTATGTTGGTGGTTCCCGAGACGTTTAGAGTATCGAAGCTCGAGAGGCTTGCCAGATCGAGCTGGTATGTACCGCCGCTTATACTAAGGTTGCCGGTCAGGTTCATAGAAGTCGGGTCGGATCCTGGATTGAATGTGCCACCTGTCTGAATTACGGACATGTTGATGGAGCCAGTACCCTTGAGAGTGCCGCCGCCAAGAGTAAAGTTACCTGCGGATGTATTCAGGCTGCCATCAATAGTAGACGTACCGCCTGTCTGGATGATTCCGTTGGGCAGGTTGACTGTGCTACCTGTAGTTGCATTCACATCACCGCCTACAACTCCTGCATTCTGTACAGTTAGCGTACCGCCATTAGAAGCATTGAGGTTACCCGTGTTGGTAAACGAATTCACCGTTTCAAGTAGTGTTTGGCCGTAAACATTTGCATCAATCGTTCCATTGTTGGTGAATGCCCCGCCATACGACTGGTTAATTGATCCTGCGCCCTGAATGGTGCCATCATTTGTAAGTGTGGTTGCGCCAGCACCTGCATATATTTGAATGTTCGCGCCTGCTGCCATCGTTGTGGTGGAATTGTTGCTGAACGTGGTAATACCCTGGATATTGGTATACGCATTGGTTTGAGTTGCCATATCCAGATTACCGTTTACCGTGAGGTTAGTCAGGTTATTGCCACTGTTGTTAGTTATGGTGAGGCTTCCGTTGGTGATATTGACCGTGCCAGATGTTATTGTTGATCCGTTTAACAGCACGCTGCCACCGTTGGTAGCGCTCAACGTATCCGTTGGGTTCGTCGTGAGCGTCATGCCCGTTAGCTGCACCTGGCTGCCAGCGCCGTCGGCACTTATAGTGCCACTGTCTGTGGTATTCGCAAGGAGAGCAATAACCCCGCCATTAGTCGCCTCAACAACATGAGTGTTGTTTAAGGCAGCTGGCTGCACGGTAAACGTCTGTCCATAAACGTCGGAATTGATTGTTCCATTGTTGTTTAGGTTGCCGCCGTAGGACTGGTTAATTGATCCTGCGCCCTGAATGATGCCGTCATTCGTAAGTGTGGTTGTGCCAGCACCTGCATATATTTGAATGTTCGCGCCTGCTGCCATCGTTGTGGTGGAATTGTTGCTGAACGTGGTATTGCCCTGGACATTGGTATACGCATTAGTTTGAGTTGCCATATCCAGATTACCGTGTACTGTGAGGTTAGTAAGGCTATTGCCGCTGTTGTTGGATATGGTGAGGCTTCCGTTGGTGATATAGACCGTGCCAGAAGTTATTGTTGATCCGTTTAACAGCAGGCTGCCACCGTTAGTAGCGCTCAACATATCTGTTGGGTTTGTCGTAAGCGTCATGCCAGATAGCTGCACCTGGCTGCCGACGCCGTCGGCACTTATAGTACCGCTATCTGTAGTGTTGGCATTAACTAGCAGAACGCCGCCTTTAGTGGCTTCCAGTGTGCCGGAATTGGTAATGGAAGTAGGTTGAAGGGTCAGCGTCTGGCCACTCACGTTAACGTCAATTGTACCGGTGTTAACCAACGTGCCGCCATAGCTCTGATCGATAAGGCCAGCGCCCTGCAGAGTGCCGTTATTTGTAAGTGTGGTCGTGCCAGCACCTGCATATATGTTAATATGGGAACCAGAAGCCATATTGGTAGTGCCGTTAAAGATAGTTGCTCCCTGAACCAAGGTATACGCGTTAACCTGTGAGGCCATGTCGAGATTACCATTTACTGTGACACCAGTTAGGCTATTAGAGGCATTATCCGCGACAGTAAGGCTGCTGCTGCTAGCCA
>JAJZFK010000330.1 GCA_021805405.1 bacterium | reverse complement strand
ATGGCTGGTGACGCACAAGGCTATGATGCAGATTGGGATTGCAGGAATACGCTCATACAATACAACTACAGCCATGACAACCAGGGAGGGTTTTTATTGGTTTGTGATGACGGTAGCTCAGGACCGTCGTTTAGCGCTGGCAACGTCAACCCCGTAATTAGGTATAACCTGAGTGTTGATGACGGGTACCGCCCAGGTAAATTCTCACCATCAATTCACATAGCGGGCCCGTGCGCTGGCACTCGAATATACAACAACACAATTGTAATGGGAAACAAACCTGCCGACAGCCTTGATAACAGCTTCTTGAGATCGGACAGTTGGAACGGGTATGCCAGCGACACCCAATTTGAGAACAACATAATCTACAGCCCAACGACGGTTGCCTACCATCTTGGTAAATCTGTAAACACACGATTTTACAACAATCTCTATTTTGGCAAGCAGATTAATCTGCCCAACGATGCGCATGCCATCCTGCAAGATCCACTCTTTACTGGTCCATTAACCGCTACAGAGGGCAGTTCGTTTGCAAATGGCTTCCGCCTGCGCGATAGCTCACCCGCAGCTTCCACAGGTCTGCTCGTCGCCAACAATGGAGGTCGCGATCTATTAGGAGCGCCGTTGCCTACTACAGGAATATCGCTGGGTGCGCTACAGTTGCAAAAGTAGGCTACCACAGCGTCCGCGCAACTAATTGACTTCAAGACAATCTTCCCACGATATGCAACAGTTGGCCCGTCTGCAGAGTGTAATAGCGCATACTGGCCAACTGTGTCAACTCTCACCGTCATTGGTTACGACAGGAACTGTAACGGTTGGAAGGTGCCGTTCAGTACCTTCTGAGACGAAACACCCAGCCAGTTATCTAACAGGGTCGAATAGACCTGGCGGAAGTCTGTGCTAAACTTCAAGTTGCCCATATCGAGATCATCAAGAGCCGGGTACGTACCGTACAATCCGCCCTTCACCTTGCCACCGATGATAAACTGGCAGCTAGCAGTGCCGTGATCGGTACCTCGAGATGCGTTCTCCTGTACCCGCCTCCCAAATTCAGAGAACGTAACGAGTGTCACTCGATCGGCGAGCCCCCGCTGCTCAAGGTCTGCGTAAAAGGCAGTAAGGCTATCTGCCATGTCCTTCAAAAGTGCAGACTGAGTTGGTACCTGGTTCGCGTGGGTGTCGAAACCACCCTGCGATACGTAAAACACGCGAGTACCGAGATCCGCGGCCATAAGCTGCGCTACCATCTTCAGGTTCTGGGCGAGCGGTGACAGCCCTCCACGAAGAGAATTGGGATACGCGGGCGCATCCAGTGTTCGTCCAGTTGGAGACCCTAGCGGCTGCTCCTGTATGTTCCTTGCGTCAAGCTTCAAGGCCTTCTTAATCTGCTCACTGGTGGAGTAAGCATCCGCACCAATCTTTTTCACAAGGTCGTCATAGTTGGTAGCAAGGGTACCGGTGCTATACAATTTGGTAAACGCTTCTACCTCAGGGCGAGCATCCACTGGTGCCAAGGTTGCCATGCCGTACGTTTGAGGGCTCTGCATTGAGACAACCGATCCGAAATCGGAATACAGTGTCTTAGGCAGTTCGGCGCCAAAGTTAATGCCTGCTAGCGGATTATCGCGCAAATGACCGTCGTCATCAAAATATCGTCCAAGCCACCCCTCCGCAGCAACCGTTGACGACGGATCGGCGGTCTCCCAAATCTCGGCGCTTCGGAAATGCGAAAGGTTTGGCTGCGGGTACCCTACTCCCTGCACCACTCCAAGAACACCCTTATCAAACAGCGCCTTCAATGAGGCCATTTGAGGGTTCAACCCCACGGTAGGCCCAAGTTGAACCACTTCCGATCGGTTAACGCCAATGGTTGGCCTATTCTTGTAGTACAGCGGATCTGTGTAGGGAATAAGGGTGTTCAGCCCATCATTTCCACCAAATAGCTGCAGAACGACCAGTATATTACCCTTCTTGTCGCTACTTGCACCCACGGATGCCGCATCCGCAGCTGCGCGTGCAATGATAGCTGGTGCTGCCATACCCATCGATACAAAAGTAAGCCCGTTCTTTATAAATACACGTCGCGAAGATGACATGGTTAAACTCCTATATACAATCTGCGTGGTGCAGCATCACATTTAAACAAGCTGAAATTCTGGTGCCAGCATAATCATGTGGATCAAACCGTGAACTTTCAACCTTGCTTCCGGAGTAACACGGCGTCCCTCTGGAATCTGGAACGGCTCAGGGTTCCCATCTCGGCCCGTATTGAGGTAGTTCACCATCACTTCACGTGTGTTTGGCGAGAGTGCACGATGCAAAATCTGAGTAGCGAAGTAGTCAACCACATCCCCATCCGATTGCACCTTTCCCGACAAAAGTGTACTGTCTATCGCATCCACAAGGGTGCTGTTTCCCTCGTTTAACCTGGCAAGCATAAGGCAGAAATTAAACCGGGCAAACAGGGTCGTGGTATTAATCCAGGTTGTACCACCATCCCATCCCTTCACACTCGGTGCGTTAAACAGCTCCTGCCCCATGGCGCGCATAGAGTAAGGTACAGCGCGCAGTGGGAGATCGGTACCCGTGGTGCGTAGCGAGTCCACCACAAACTCAGTTGGGCTCTTGAACTTCTGCCACATGGCCTTGTCGCTATAAAATATCGGTGACGTAAACATCGCCGTTAGAACCGGCTTTATATCCAGGTTATGCTTTACAAAAAGGTCCGCAAATGGCTTAACCTCGGCGGGTGTTGGGCTATCATGTATGAAGAACTTAAACAGTTTTGTACAAATAAACGGCGCGCAGGATGGCTGCTTTACAATGATATTAATGACATCATTGCCGTTAAAGTTACCGGTTTCACCCAGAAATGTTTTTATGCCATCGTCGTGCTGACTTGGTGAAAACATAAATTCTTCGGTGTTGCGATTAAGGCTCCAGCCCGTAAATGCCCGTGCACCTTGGCGAACATCCTCTTCCGTGTAGTTACCTATGCCAAGAGTGAACAGCTCCATAAGCTCGCGGCCATAATTTTCGTTGGCATGCCCCTTACGGTTAGTCTGGTTGTCAAGGTATAGAATCATTGCGGGGTCTTTAGATACAGCTTGCGTAAGATCACGGAAGTTACCCATGCCCATGCGTCTAAACAGCTGGTTCTGACGATAGAGCAGCGCAGTGTCATTCACCTTTTGTTGTGCCGATACAAAATGACCATGCCAAAAAAGTACCATCTTCTCCTGCAGGGGATACGGACTGTGAAGCATCCGGTTAAGCCACCAGAGTTGGAGGGCACTTATGTCACGCTTAGAACCAATGTCATACTGCAGAGTGTCCTGCACATCATCAATGAGGTCGTTGGCGGAATTAAAATTGACTAGCCGTTCAACAGCAGCGTGCAGACCGTCCCGTACGTATTGCTGAATAGTCTCATGGTCCGCTCCGAAACCGGCACGTCTCAGCAGGTGCGCCATCTGCTGGTATTCTTCCGAGTGAACATCTGCGCTCATGCGCGTACTCCTTAACCAGGGTTATCATGCTAGAGAGTAAACAGTAGAAAGGGAGCGGTAGAGCGTGCCATGTTCCTGCAGTTCCGGCTGCAGGACGCCAACCGCACGGTTTGAAGACGATGGAATGGCGGTATAGTTCACTCCGATCATAAATTGCGGGCAGTTTTTTATTACTCAGCAACCGCGCCATGCATTGTCACCTGAAGCCAAAATAGGGCAGGAAAGTGCATTATGAGTGTTGTACTAACTCACCCACGATTCCGATTTGCCAGTTCTCACTGCAGTGAGACTTGTATTAGGTTAGCATTCCCACCCCGCTTGTCATTTTTTAATTGCCCTGCGATTATCCGAGTACTACGGTCGTGCCTAACGTACCCAGTAAAACTCCTCATTATCCTGTAATTGACAACCAGGGCGATATTCGCCATTGTAATGACTTATAAGCTACCATTAGAAGGAAAGTAGTGGCCTTATGTTGAAACCCTAAGTTGAACAATTCAGTACTATGTATGAAAAATGCACGGGAGGTGAATAGATGCGGTTGAACGGAAAAGTTGCCCTTGTGACCGGTGCCAACAGTGGTATTGGTCAAGCCATTGCGAAACGATTTGCCGAGGAGGGCGCACACGTTGCTGTCAACTACCTCGCAGGCGGAAGTCGCGATGAAGCCGCCAAAGAGACAGTTGGGTCACTAGCTACGGAAGGAATGGGCGCTCCTGCTGACGTTAGCAAGCGGGCTGATGTCGAATCGATGGTCAATTCCATCCTCCAGAAGTTTGGGCGCATCGATATCGTCGTTAACAACGCTGGTGTTGAGGTTAAGAAGCCGTTTGTCGATATAACGGACGAAGATTGGCAGTTTGTTCTCGGCGTAAATCTTACCGGTGCGTTCGTTGTTGCTCAAACGGTGGTCCGCCAACTTCTGAAACAGGGCGGGGGCGGCAAAGTTATAAACATTTCTTCCGTACATGAGGATGTACCATTTCCGGGCTACGCTCCTTACTGCACTTCGAAGGGCGGTATGAGGATGCTCATGAGGAATATGGCACTTGAACTGGCCCCAAGCGGTATTAACGTGAATAATATTGCGCCCGGAGCAATTGCCACGCCTATCAACCAGGCAGTTCTTAACGACCCCGTTGCAGCGGCTAATGCAATAAGCGAAATTCCGTGGGGCAGGTTCGGTAAACCGGAGGACGTAGCCGCTGTGGCAGTTTTCCTTGCAAGCGACGAAGCCGGTTACGTTACGGGCAGTACGTACTATGTAGACGGCGGGTTGGTGCAGCAGGTCACCAAGTACTAGGCGATTTTCCCCCTGGCGAGTCAGGCTGGCGGCACTTGCAGGTTGCCA
>JAJZFK010000385.1 GCA_021805405.1 bacterium | reverse complement strand
AATACCGGTGTCTCAACGTCGAGAAATCCCTGATCGTCGAGAAACCTTCGCATGGCAGTTACGATTTTGCAACGCTTCACAAGCATGTCGCGGGCTTCCGGGTTAGCCAGCAAATCAAGATACCGGCTTCTGTACCGCAGCTCAAGGTCTGTTAACCCGCCATGCACAACGCCATCGCTATCAGTCTTGCCAATAGGCACCGACCGCAGCGCCTTGGAAACCATCTGGAAGCTCATGACATGAAGCGTTGGCTCACCTGTTCTAGTAATAAATGGGTAGCCCGTTGCCTCTACGTAATCGCCAAGGTCGTAGGCACAAAACTCATCAAAAAGCTCTTCTCCAACATCATCACGCCTAACATATACCTGCAGCCGCCCGCTCTCATCCGATATGTCTGCAAAGACAACTTTGCCCTTCCAGCGGTGAGCAGTTATTCGCCCAACTATTACAAACCGCAAGGCAGCGCGGTCCTCGTCGGGAAGTGACCAGTGGCTAGCTGAAAGGTCCGAAACATCGTGTGAGCGATGAGTACGCTCTACACGCTCAACAGCAAATGGGTCACGATTGGCTTCTCGTAGCTCGGCGAGCTTACGTAACCGTTGCGCACGTAGCTCATTATCCGAACCCTGCAATTCTAAACCAGTTTCTGAATGTTCTTCCTGTGACAAAAAAGTACCTTGCTCCCAGCTAATTAAGTTCTTTGCGGATAGAGTGAACGACGTACCGCAATAATCCATCGGGAGCGTGTATGAGAACCTGCTCACCAACAGTCTTGCCCATAAGCGCTTCACCGACAGGGCTCTCATCAGAGATGTAATCAGTATCGGGATCGGCCTCGATCGAACTCACCAGTGTGAGTTCCCACTCATCAGAGCCGTCGTGGGCTACAAGCTTTACGGTGGATCCCAGCCCGGCATGATCCGTTGGAATATCGTCGGGATTAAGAGTTTGAGCAACCTGTAGAAGCCGCTCTAACTCGAGAATCTGACTCTCCACAAGTGCCTGTTCCTGCTTTGCATCCTCGTATTCAGGATTTTCCGAGATTTCACCAAACTGCTTCGACTCCCGAAGACGATCAGCTACGTCCGGTCTCTGTACGTTCCTTAGATGATCGAGCCGCTGCTTAAGTTTTCGTTGGCCCTTAGGGGTCAAAAGGATTTCAACATCTTCCGACATTCGGTGTCTCCCGGCATAGCGCCGATAGTTTCTATTTAAAAATGGTGCGGCAGAAATTTGTGTCCGTACCAGCGTTCCCAAACTTAGCTACAGCATACTGCAATCCACCGGTTCAATGAGGTGCAGGAGCCGTAAATTATACCACTATCAAAACTGTTTAGCAGTTACACGGTTCCTCACATTACGTGTTGTGCCTCGGTAGAGTTTCTAATCACTAGCTATTTTTTGAAGTTCTGCGCGCAGTGGGTATAATCTTTATATCCCCCGCCTATCTCACAGGATGGTTACAATTTGTTTCTGCCGTACGCTAGCGACCAAAAGAGAACCCGGTTACCAGTAGCTACTTTGTCGTTATTGGTTATTAACTGTATAATATATATAGGATTTGTAGGGGCTCATGCTGCAAACGGACGTTCGTACCAGAGCCTCATGGCTCCTTGGTCCATATTACCCTCCACGCTTCGTTTGTACACCCTGATAACGTATATGTTTGCTCATGCCAGCATCGTGCACCTTGTTGTGAATATGTTCTTCCTCGCTGTATTCGGCGCTGGAGTAGAGGATGCCGTTGGTGCATGGCGGCTAACAGGTGCGTACCTGTTGTGTGGAGTAGCTGGCGGTATTCTAGAGTTCCTTGTAGTAACGCGCTTTGTACCCGAGGCTCTGTGGTCGATTCCCATTGCCGGGGCGTCAGCCGCTTGCGCTGGGCTGGTAGGCGTGTACGCGGTTCGGTACTATCGTGCGCGAATTTCTTTTGCTCTTACCCCGCTGCGGCCACATGTTGTCGTCGTTGTTGCAGGCTTCTTCCTTTATCAGGTAATAGCGGCACTGCTCTCATTAATTCACAATGACCAGTCGGCTGCGGCTGCCTACTGGGCACATCTTGGCGGGTTTACCGTGGGGATGGGGTTCGCGACTTTGCTGGGATTGCGTACTGCGGGCGAAGTAAACTATACCCAAGCCGATGCGTATAGGGCGCTGGAAAGCGGCCGGCCAGGTGAATCGCTTGCACGATGGAACACCGTGCTTGCCCGAGATCCCAACAACACAACAGCGATGTTGGAAACAGCCAGATGCTGGTTCGCATTAGGCGAGGTTGACCACACCCAGGAGATGTTTACGCGCCTACTGCAGCTTCATACATCGCGAGGCGACCGGCCCGCTGCGGCTGCCATTGCATTCGAACTGGAGACCCTTAAGTTAACCCACAAAGCGTTACCTGCAGCGGTAGTGCTGGACATTGCAGCAGCGTTGGAGCAGAAGTCCAATTATGCCCTGTCGCAGCACTACTACAACGAGGCTTCCCTTTTGGCTGACTGCACAGCGCCGGATGCCGCCTTACTACGGGCAGCTACGCTGCTAGCGAAGCGATTACACGATACTGCAAGAGCTACATTGCTGCTAACTAGGCTGATAGAAGAGTACCCCGGCAGTCCGTGGAGATCGCCAGCAACCGACCTCCTGGACGCGCTCAATGACCTACCCCGACCGTAGCAGACTATTTCACACCTCGTTGAGATAAATATAGCTGTGACCAATTCGATAGGATGTTTATTTGGTACTTTCAATTACATTTGACGAAGCGGCAACTTTGCGGTAAACTTGTGGGTGGCTAATGGAGAGGTGGCCGAGCGGTTCATGGCACCTGTCTTGAAAACAGGACACCCGCAAGGGTGCGCAGGTTCGAATCCTGTCCTCTCCGCTTTTCGCCATCCCTACTCACCTGCTTTCGCTACGATGCCCATGGGAGTAGACATAACGATGTGCCAAATACCTGGCAGCATACCAAACATATCAAGCCTGATCGGTCATATACGCGGTCTTGTTGCCCAAGGGCTCTGCTCGCCCGCTACCACGCTGCTCCGCGGCGACGCCATACCCTATGAAAACCGGTGCGGGCTCGAAGCAATTATGCTCGCCGAGGCCGGAAGGCTGGACGAAGCACTTGCTCAGGCCGATCGCATCCTCGATGTACAAATGACTTGCCCCGATGCGCTTTTTGCAAGGGTAATTTGCCTAAGTATGCAGCAGAAATGGACACCGGCACTAGCCGCCTCAAACTCGCTTGAGGAAGTCACACCAGACTACCCGCGTGCTGCATGGCTTCGCGCAGGCATTTTTCGCCAAGTTTACGGTGACAACGATCCTGCAGTAATCATTGCCTACAACCGGGCAGTGGCAGATGATGGTGAAAATCTCTACGCACGTCTGGAGCGTGCCGATATTTATCGATCAAACCAGATGTACGCGGAGGCAAGGCAGGAGTTTGCCACCATTTTAGAGAAGTGCAACGGGAACGAGGAGTTGCGTACGGAGGCACAGTTTAAGCAGGCTTGTACGGAAATGGTGTTAGGTAACCCTACTGCCGCGCGAAATTTGCTAGGGTATGTACTCGCCACTGCACCTGATTACCCCGATGCTCAGGACCTCTTTGCAATGCTTGACCGATAGTTCCCTTATAATCTCTCAATTAGCGAACCGCCAGTTTGGAACCCTCATGCTATATTTGCATCTGTTGTTTGATCTGCAGGTACTGATTAACCAGGGCAATTGAGAGCTGATCAGCTGGTGCGTCCAGTACCGCTACACGGCGTGCCTTAAGAGCCGAAATCGCCTTCTGGCGGTCGCTTCGCATCTGCAACGCAGTCGCTCTGTCAAACATTTCATCCCGGGTGAGCGCAGGGGCTGCTGCTGCCTCCTCCAGGTTGGTGTCTTCAAGTGTCACCACGATCGGTAGGTGTCTCACCCGCAGTTGCGCAATCTCATTAATGGTTTCGCGAGCGGAGTCAGGATCCCACAAGTCGGTAAAGCAGACTACCAGTGCGCGTTTGCGCCACCTTACATCCAGATAGGAGATAACACTGCGATAATCGGATTCTTCAGTTCCTGCCTGCAGGTTGTAAAGTGTCATGAGGAGATTGTGAAGGTGGACGTTGCCCCTGCCAGGCGGCACATACGCATGTACTACATTCGAAAAAACGATCAGCCCCACGCGATCATCCGATTGGGCCGCTACACGAGCCAAAAGTAAAACAGCTGTGATAGCGTAATCTAGCTTGCTCATGGAGCCAATTACAGTACGCATCGTACGCCCTACGTCCACCATCAAAATTAGCGTCTGCGACCGCTCGGTTTCAAATTGTCGCGAGACCAGGTGACCCTTTCTGGCGGTGGCCTTCCAGTCCACGCGGCGCATCTCGTCGTCCGGCAGATAATCGCGCAGGCTTTCAAACTCCCTGCCCACACCCTGCACCCGTGCGGACCTGATACCGGATTGGTGAAGTCGGTTTCTATTTGCTAAAAGTGTAAACTTTGCGGCTTCCCGCTGATCTGGCAGCACGCGCACCCTGCGACGATGTGGTATGGTAAAGTCTCGGTTAGCAAGCCCCATGGGCCCGGCAATACGTACGAAAATGTCGCCAAATTCTGCGTCACCACGAACAGTTGGTGTTACCAGATATTCTGCAACAGTTTTCTTTTTTCCAGGAATTTCTATGTTGTTAATTACGGCATTTACAGGATCTGTAAGTCGATTGGATGGAGTATCTCTTAGGTTAAGGCGGACGCTTCGCGGGCTTCCGTTCGAGATCCTTAGATGTACCGTTGCCTCTGTAGCGAGCGTAAAAGACTCATCCGCGTCTCGGATAATGCCTAATGGCACAGACCTTCCTATACGCTTGAAATCAAAGATC
>JAJZFK010000116.1 GCA_021805405.1 bacterium | reverse complement strand
GTCTGCCTCAGATGCAATGTGGCCAAATTGGTGCCTATGTTAACAGTAAGGTAACATGGTGGCCTCAAAACTAATGGGTAAGTCGCACACACTGCCAATGGGTCGAGGCTTAGTAGTTGTGCTTGGATTAGCAGTAGTCCTTGGAACCATGGGTTGCAGCAGTAACCCTGCGCCGCCGCAGGCGCCGCCGCAAGTAAACCAGGCACCCTCATTGGCAAACCCGGTGCCGCCTTCCGGTAGACAGTTCACCGGCGGAAAAAAATAGGTAATAATTCCGATGGTTGTTTACAGCCCTTCGCTCCCTATATCGGGGACCGAAGGGCTGTTTGTTTTGTAACTCAATTGTGGCTAAAGAGTGAACCAAGTCTGTCCGACAATTCATCCGGTTTCTTTGCATAGAAATGCATACCAAATTGGTTTGGGGGCTACGTGTAATGACTACAGCAACGGTTGAAAATATTGAACGAGAAGAACAGCTCGTCGCATTTCATCTTTCCGACGAGGTATACGGCATTGATATAGCCGCTATTCATGAGATTATACGGCTGCAAGAGGTTACCCAGGTACCACGCACCTCCGATGACATTGAGGGCATTATTAATTTGCGCGGTAAAATCGTACCGATTTTGAATCTGCGCCGTCGCCTTGGACTTACGTGCAACGAGCGAACTCCCAAAAGTAGGGTGATCGTTGTAGATGTTGATCAGGTCACAGTTGGGCTGGAAGTTGATAGTGTAATTGGAGTATTGCGGTTGTCTGAAAATCGTATTGAGCAGCCAAATGAAATGATGGGCGCAATAGATGCCGACTGCGTGAGAGGTGTTGGCAAAACGGACGACAACCTCGTTATTCTGCTGAATTTAAAGTACGTGCTCCGCCTCGGTCAGGAATAGCTCTAAGGTCGGTGGTGTAGGTGAATACCGTTGTGCACGGAATGCACAGCGCCGAAAAATAAGGATATGCACATGAATGAGGATATGAACCAGTTTATTGGGATATTTCTGCAGGAAGCAGCCGAACAGATGGAGCTGCTGGAGCAGGATATCCTTAAACTGGAGCATGAAGCTTCCAAAGAGCTGCTACAGGAGATATTTCGGGCTGCGCACACGCTTAAAGGCTCGTCCCGAGCAATGGGGCTTACCTCAATGGGTGAGCTTACCCACGCAATGGAAGATATCTTCGATGCGTTGCGCAACGATCAGATTGCGGTTAACGTTTCATTGGTTGATGCCCTGTTTAACGGCTTGGATGCGCTAAAGGTAATGTTGCAGCAGATAGCGGCAACAGGAACCACCGCGCTCGATACAGCCGTGCAAACTGCAAGGCTACGCTCTGCATTAGGCGGCGCACCAACACCATCGTCTACACCGGTTGAAGCTAAGCCCGTAGCTGATGTTATCACGCCGCCGGTTGAGGCTTCTACTGATAATAGTGAAGCACATCAGATTCACGTGGTACCTGGCCCTGCCGGCTTAAAAGCGATACAGGACGCAGCTGGTTCTTCTCTGTCTCTTTATGCAGCCCGCCTTGAAATTGCAAAAGATTGCGTAATGAAATCGGTGAGGGCCACAATGCTGCTTCACGCTCTGGCGCGTGTTGGCTCTGTGGTAGCACTTAACCCAGATGAAGATGCACTCGAAAGCGAAGCATTTGAGTTCTCATTTGAGTTGGCGATTGTTACGGAGTGCGACCAGGTAGAAATCTTTGGCGTGCTGAACAGTATTAGTGAAGTATCTTGTACCTGCCTAGAAGAGTGGCCAATTGAAGCCTATGCCAGGGAATCGGCTGAGCGATTTAACGTTGTCATTACTGAAACCGAGAAGATGACCTGCCAGGAGGCAATTGCAGCGGGGTACCGCATCGTTGGCCTGAGGCTCGCAGTGACACCGGACAGCGTAATGAAATCGGTACGCGCACTTATGACGCTCCAGACCTTAGAAACCTCAGGCTCGGTTATTGCGATCTATCCCGGTGAAGAGGCCCTGGAAAACGAGGACTTCGATAGACAGTTCGAAGTCGTATATGCCACCCAACTGGATGATACCGGTGTTCGTGAACTAGTTGCGCATATTAATGAGGTGCTGCTGATCGTTTTGGAGCCCTGGGGCGACGTATCCTTTGGAAGGTCGACCAACGTAGCCAAGCAGAATGAGCCTACCTCGACCGCGCCGCTGGCTACTGTGTCGACGCAAGCGGTCGCAGTCTCTGCACCTGGAACGGCTGTGCCCGATCAAGCGACCGGGGCTACTGCAACAGTCGGCCAGGATAAAAAGCCGAGTATTCAGCCCCAAACCGTACGCGTAGATGTTGCGCGACTCGATATGTTGCTCAACCTAATTGGCGAACTGGTAATAGATCGCACACGGATTGCTCAACTTTGCAGCAAAGTAGCATTAGAACTGAATGGCAGTGGAGTATCCGAACAACTTAACGAAACTGCTGCACATGTGGGCCGCATAACCGACCAGCTTCAGGACGAAGTTATGAAGGCACGCATGCTGCCCATCGATAACGTGTTCAACCGCTTCCCACGCATGATTAGGGACCTTGCACAGAAACTTGGCAAAGAGATCAACTTCGTCATAGAGGGTCGCGAAACGGAACTGGATAGATCCGTTATTGAAGTGGTGGGTGATCCACTAATTCATATGTTGAGAAATAGTGTTGACCACGGGTTGGAGCTGCCGGATGACCGTGAGAAAGCGGGCAAAAACCGGATTGGCACGGTGTGGCTGCGAGCGCGACACCAGGAAAACCACATTGTCATTGAAGTTCAGGACGATGGTAAGGGGTTGGACCCTGAGGTACTACGGGCAAACGCTGTCAAGAAAGGGCTGCTAACCAAGGATGCCGCTGCACGACTTACCGACAAAGAAGCTATCAACCTCATATTTGGATCTGGCTTCTCCACCGCTAAGGAAGTTTCAGATGTTTCTGGCCGCGGTGTGGGTATGGATATTGTGCGCAGTAACCTGCAAAAGCTGGGAGCCACAATAGACATTGAGAGCAAGGTTGGGGCAGGCAGCACGTTCATCATTAAACTGCCGCTGACACTCGCAATTATACGTGGGCTACTTGTAATGGTGGGCGAGCTGGTATATGCGCTTCCACTTAGCTCAGTAGTAGAGACACTGCGCGTAGATCGCAGAGACATCAAGTACGTACAGCGGCGGCCAACTATCATGCTTCGAGACAAAACTTTATCGCTTGCTCGCATGAAGGACCTCTTCCCGGTAAGCCACTATTCCAATAATACGATTATGAGCGAAGCCGTCGTTTCTACAGCAGTCACCCAGGACGAGCCATTGTATGTGGTCGTAGTTGCGAGTTCTAACCGGCAAGTTGGCATAGTAGTCGATTCACTTGTTGGCGAGCAGGAAGTGGTCATAAAAACCCTTGGAAAGCTCATAGGAGATATAAGAGGCTTGTCGGGCGCGACTATTATGGGCGATGGTCACATGGCTCTTATCGCCGACGTTGACGGTATTTTGCAGCTAGCTAATGAAGAAAGAGGTGCAGCATATGCCGCCTGACATTAAATCTATACGGATTGACCGTGCGGTGTTCCAGCAGACCTTGGAAAAAAAGCTAGCCGATCTTCCGCCGCTTCCCGCAGTAGTGGGTCGAATCATGGAGACGCTCAATAAACCAGACGCCTCGGCAGAGGAGCTAAATCGGCTGATCTCTATGGACCAAGGTCTTTCGTCGAAGATGCTTCGTATCGTGAATTCCGCGTATTACGGATTCCCGAAGCGAATTAGCACGCTAACGCACGCGGTGGTAATTCTAGGCTTCAACACGGTACGCAACCTCGTGCTGGGCGTTTCTGCATTTGGAATGTTAAGCCACAAAAGCATGCCCTACGGCCTCGATCGTTTAAAGTTTTGGGAGCACTCGGTAGCTGCAGCAGTCGGCGGACAGGTGGTTGCCATGCGGCGCCTACCACGCGTTCGCCAGGCTGCCGAGGAGGCGTTTATTGGTGGGTTGCTTCATGATCTTGGTACTCTGTTCCTGGATAGCTACTTTCCGGTGCAATACGCCGTAGCCGTGGCCTTTGCAGGTAGAGAGAGCAAAACTGCACGAGAAGCGGAAACTATGGTGTTAGGCATCGACCACATGGTGGTTGGACGACGCATTGCGGAACACTGGAATTTTCCGGCTCACCTAGCAGCTGTTATAGGCTGGCATCACGAGCCATCCGGGCAAAAGGAGCACTTCGATCTTATTGCCTGTGTGCAGGTTGCGGATTGGCTTGCATGGCAAGCCGGATACCAGCCATCGCAGCACACACAGATGCCTGAACTTTCACCGGAAGTTGTGGAGTGGTTAGCCTGGGATGAGGCCGCTGTGGCAGACGCGATCGTTGACTTACAGAAGCGTTTCGGCGACTGCACAGCACTCCTGCAACTTGCTCGTGAAGCTGCGTGAGTTCTCTAATAAATTGCACCTCACCTACCGATTATCGACAAAAAGTAGATGGGGTGCGATTACCGCTACATTAGAATTACCGAGCGAATAATACCGCCGCTCTCCATCTCATGAAATGCCGCTTCTACGTCGTTAAGCGTGATGGTCTTCGATACCATAGAATCCAGGTTCAGCTTACCCTGAAGGTACAACTGTGCAAGTAGCGGAAAGTCGTTGGATGGTAACGCGTCGCCAGCATGGCAGACGTGTATTGCCGCCTTGTTCCAGTAAACCCCTGTTGCCATGTCGCCGAGATTAAGAGTTACAGAATCGGACGCCGCTGGTAAACCAATGGTCGTTGCGGTGCCTCCGTACGCCAGCATCCTAACTGCCTGCTCGATACACCTGGGTAAGCCCGTAGCTTCGTAGGCGTACTCAACGCCGCCATCATATCCGTCGTCAGTAAGCGCTCTAACCTGAGCAACTGGGTCG
>JAJZFK010000002.1 GCA_021805405.1 bacterium | reverse complement strand
CTGCGTAAGCGAAGAATAAATCCAAATAGTTTATTTGGGCACATGGCTAACAAACTGGCTAATCTCATTTTGCAACGCTGCAACAAAGGCTGGGCTAGTGCCGCAGCAGCCTCCAAGATAATCAGCCCCTGCACGCACTAGCCCCATTGCCTCCTTCGCAAATGTTTCTGGTGTCGTGTTGTAGACAAAAACAGCGCGATCACCCACTTGCTGAGGTAAACCCGCATTTGGTTTCATCCAAACAGCAAGCGAAACGGCTGCCTTCATTCGTTCGCATATGCTGGCCATAGCGGCGGGCCCACAACCACAGTTGCTCCCCACCGCGTCGGCACCCGCATCGGCGAGTCCTAGCGCAGCCGTCTCCGGCGTAACGCCATTCATGGTACGATCGCCGTTTTTGCCATGCCCAAATACCATGCATGCCACGACGGGCAATCCCGTTAACTTCGCGGCCTTAACGGCAATGCGCGCCTCGTCTATGTCCGACATGGTCTCTATAACAATTCCATCCACCCCACCGGCGCTAAGTGCCTGCGTCTGTTCGGTGAAAACACTGAGCAGCTCGGCATCCGAAACCTCTCCAGCCGCAAGCATTTTTCCCGTGGGGCCAACGGATCCAAAAACAAGAGCGTGACCGGACGCTGCCTTGCAGGAGATTGCTGCACCGCGTCGGTTAATTTCGGCAGTACTCTCGTCCAATCCATAGCGCGCCAGCAACAGGCGATTTGCGCCAAAGGTGTTTGTCAGGATGATGCGACTACCCGCACCCACGTATGAACCTGCAACGTGTTTAACTTTAGCGGCGTTAGTAATGTTCCACGCATCCGGACACTCACCTACTGGCAGTCCATGTGCCATTAACTGCGATCCCCATGCTCCATCTAACAGGACTGGTTTTGGTGCAAGCATATCCATTAGTATGTTCATTTCAGTCTGCTTTCTTTGCCATATTTCAAGCCGGCGTAGTACATGGCTTCCATATTGCCAAGCGGAGTGTACGGTGCCAGATTGTTTGCGTCACGCAATACAAAGTGACCAGATTTTGCGATTCCGCTCTCGAAAATGCGTTTTACTTCTGTGCTTATTTCTTCTGGTGTGCCCTTGCGAAGTAATTCGATGTGAGGGCCACCCAGTATTCTTATCGAAGGTCCCAGCTCTGCTCTAACCCGAGCGAAATCGATCGGGAATCCTGTGTCGAATTGTGAAATGCCCAGATCCTTTACCATAGTGCCAAAGTGGCGGCTCGCGTTACCGCATAGATGCATACTGCGCCCAGATTGGGTTGCGAACGAGTCGTAAAGTAACTGGTGAAGCGGGAGGATGTAATCCCTATACATGGCGGATGAGATAAGGGCGATACTGTCGTCCGCCATTCCCCAGTTATCAGATTTCACCGTGATGTGAAACAGGCTCCGCCATGCGCGAATCCGATGGATGGTGGCCTCGGTAATGAACTGCAGAAGCTTTACAATTCGATCGGGATCACTCGCCAGGTTCTCGCAAACAAACGGTGCGCCAAACAGGTTGCAGGCAACTGTAAACGGACCATCTGTTCCGAAGCCGCAGTTGGGCGCTGCCACCGTGATTGGACGGTCCAAATAGGTTTCTCGTCCCGCACGCTGAAGAAAGTATTGGTAGTAGTCCAGGGCGCGTCCGTAAATTCTGTCAAAGGGACCAGGAATTCCCTGTTCGATTAGTCGTTCTGGCTTGTCGCAGAAATCCGGGAGTGTATCTGGTACCTGTTGAGGAAAGTAGTGGACAGTGCAGCCAAACCAGCTGGCTTCATAGTAGTTTTGATAGTCGGGTGAAATCACCCATCGATCTGGAAGTCCCAACATGGCGTCTTGAAGAATGTTGAACAACGACCACCGTTGAAATTTGAGAGCAGTATCAAACATTATTTCAGGTGAGCGGCTGTACTCCTCAAACGATGTGCCATCGGAGTTACAGTCGACGTTCAGCATGAAGTACCGCGTGTTTGTACCAAAGATGATGGGGGTGCGCGACGGGGACTGGTTGTGGTATCCCTGCCACACTAAAAGCTGATCAGCGTTATGTGCTGCGAAATCCAAATTGGCCAGGCGGTCGCCCGGCATGGTACCTGCTATTGGCATTTTACGGTCACCACACTTAATTGGGTAACGTCGTCTGCAGGCTGGGGGACCCGGCGACGAAATCGGTCCACTGGTAAATGCGCTATCTCTGGCTATTTATCTCCCCAATGAATAGGTGCAACGTTCAGCGTAAGCCAATCAGCGCACCGCGTAGGGTAAATGTATCACTGATGACAATAATGTGCAATAGGTAGATGTACCTGCATAGGGTACCCATGGTAAGTAGACAAATATATATATATCCAGGTCGGGTTGAGCATCTCAACTTATATAAGCGGGTGTGAATGGCACGTAGTAACTTCGGTAAAACCGTTAAGTATTACTACATACCGGCCGAGGGATGCTCCCAGTATTTCTAACGTCAACGAGCGTCGCCGGATGTAGACTCCACTGCGTAAATGGCAAGCTGCGTCCGGTCACTTAAATTCAGTTTTCGCAGCAGATTGCTTACGTAGTTCTTAACCGTGGAATAGGATATCTGCATTTCCCGGGAGATGTCTTTATTGGAAGTTCCCTGTGAAATGAGCGCGAGGACCTGGCGCTCCCTTAGTGTCAGCGTCGGAGTGCCATCGTCGGGTTTTACCTGTCGCGCTTGTAATGATATAAGGTACTGAACGGCAAGGCGTGCCGCAACTGGATATTCGATGATGAACTTGCCCGCAAACACGGCTTCTATCGCTTGTGCTAGTTCTGCAAACCCGGATGGATTGCGCACAACCCCACTGGCACCGAGCTTGAGCGCTATCTGCAGACAGTCGTCCGGGCCGCCGGATGGAAGCTTGTTGACGAACGACGCGAGATTATCGTCACTAATCGGTTTTCTCGCGAGGATAGGGCAGTGTTCCGCAACGCAGTCTACTATCACAAGGATTTTACACGGTATCGGTCGCATTGCAAGCTCTTTAATAACGGTGAAACAGCTGGGACCGCCAAGTTTGATATGCATGACTAGTACATCACACGGTGTATGCGCCATTGCTCTTAGGGACGTGGTAGACGAGGCGCATGCTGCTGAACATGTCATATTTGGCGTAAGGTTTATGAGAATCTGCAATCCCTCGCGTCGCAAGGCATCCTCATCGGCAACGATGACGCGAATAGGAGTTGCTACCGGGTCACTTAAGGCCCTGTCGCATGTTGTCTGCACAGTATTAACCATTATCGCCTCCAGCCTTCATCGCAAGGCGCAATATCCTTACGCAGCGACACTTTAAACGTAGTATCGAAACAAAACCGCTCTAATGGATCTCATTCGTTTATTGCAAGCATATACTCGCAATATTTCGGCATATTAGAGCAATTATCCTTTATTGTTACCTATTGTGCATCTAGATTCCTCATCGCGCGATCCGCAGGTTGGTAGTACATGGAGTATCATAATCATATTCCTTGCGCTTTATTCGTGGGTCGTGCCCTGTACGCTCGCGTAAATGCCGTGCGGCGCAACCATTGCAGACCGGGTGTGCCTGCTGTCAGGGAAGGCAGGTCGAAACTCAAGATTGGGGATGCTCGAATTTATGTCTGATCAAACGCCACCGGAATCGGTGGGCCGTGACTATACGATAGCCGTACTTGGTGGAGACGGCATTGGTCCTGAAGTGGTGAACGCCGCAGTAAGAGTGGCCGTTCATTGCGCAGCCAAGTATGCCTTTTCCTTGACGCTGCAGCCTGCGCTGGTTGGCGGTGTTGCCTATGATGCCGTTGGTACTCCGCTTCCCTCGGAGACGCTACAAGCCTGTCATCGTGCCGATGCTGTCCTTCTAGGTGCCGTGGGCGGGCCGAAGTATGATTCCCTCCCACCTGCGCTCAGGCCAGAAGTGGGGGCGCTGCTGCCGCTTCGTAAAGAGCTTGGCCTCTTCGCAAACCTTCGGCCCGCTCGGCTCTTTCCCGCACTCGCATCTGCGTCGGCATTGCGGGCAGATATCGTCGGCGATGGGCTGGATCTTCTTGTTGTGCGCGAGCTTACCGGCGGTATCTACTTCGGTTCCCCCAAGGGGCGTAGTGCGGATGGCCTATCTGCTGTAGATACTTGCACCTACTCGCGCGGGGAGATAGAGCGTATACTCCATGTGGGATTTCGTGCAGCGCGCCAACGTTCCCGGCGTCTCTGCTCGGTTGACAAGGCAAACGTGCTGGAGTCGTCCCGCTTCTGGCGCGAAATATGTGTAGAGATTTCTGCGCAATACCCGGACGTAGCCTTGACCCACATGCTGGTGGATAACTGTGCTATGCAGCTCGTGCGCGACCCACGGCAGTTTGATGTTATTGTAACCGAGAACATGTTTGGCGACATCCTGAGTGATGAAGCCTCTATGCTCACGGGGAGCCTGGGTATGCTTCCCTCTGCAAGCCTGGGTGAGGCGAGCTCCGCGCGAGGGCGTGGTACCTTTGGTATGTATGAACCCGTTCACGGTTCTGCGCCAGATATCGCAGGCAAGGGGCTTGCGAACCCGTTGGCCACCATTATCTCGACCGCAATGCTGTTCAGGCATTCGCTGGGCGAGGAGGATGCTGCTGCGGACATTGAGCAGGCTGTAGCAGCGGTGCTTGAGGCGGGCCTTCGTACCGCAGATATTGCACCAGCAGGTATCGCAAGCGTCGGTACAGAGGCGATGTGCGAGGCGGTTATCGCGCGGCTTTAAGGCACCTTCCCGGTACTTTGTTGCAGTGAAATTGACAGATGAGGGCCGTCCTTTAATGTCAGCTGCCAAGGTTTACTGGTTCTGGCAAAAGCGAATGCACGTGTTGGCACTTGATGCTTTTGGGAACTATAGAGAGTACTTCTTCGTGGAAATAAGACTTTC
>JAJZFK010000255.1 GCA_021805405.1 bacterium | reverse complement strand
GCTCTCGAGTTCTCGCCGGAAGACTTCGGGCAGTAGATCGGGACGTTGAATGTAGTAGTAATTGCCGCCGGATCGTCTGGCAATACCAGACATTAACTCCTCACGGTAATCGGGTCCAAAGCCCAATGCAGTGATCGTAATGCCGCGAGCCTTCTGCTCAGCAACCTGCTGTACGATGGAGGTGTAGTCTTTCAAACCAACCGTGGGTTCACCATCCGTCAGCAAAAGCACTCGGTTAACGTAGCCCTGGCTTACCTGTTGTACCGATGCTATCTGCATGCATCCAGCTATAAGCCCATCGTAGAGGTTAGTGGTGTTACCCACACTCAACCGGTGTATATGCTCCTTGACAAGCGACTTGTTCAGTACCTTGCGTGCGGGCATTAGGATGTCAACCTGTTCTTCAAATGTGACGATGGATAGAATGTCATCTGGCTCAAGCATATCGACAACATAGTCACACGCTCGCTTGACGTACTCTAGCGGTTCGCCCTCCATGCTTCCAGACCTGTCGATGCAGAGACACACGTTTACCGGTGCGCGCCTACCAGCTTGAACATCGCCAGCAGTGAGCACCAGTAGCCCATGGTCCCGTGTGATCTCCGGTGCCATTGCGTATTGATTACCAGCTAGAAACTGTAGTTGCAGCGTACTCGCGGTATTACCCATTACGGTTTGCATGGGGCCACCCATCATTTGTGTTGACATGTTACCCATTTGCGTGACGCCGGTATTCATGCGGGTTATGTTGGGGTTGGCGGCCGGTATTATCTGTGTACGATCTTCCATTATTGCAGCTCCATGGTAAGGGACAGGGTGAGCGTCACTCACTCAAATCTATATCGGCTGTTGCCGAATTGAATTACATCGCCAGCGCTAAGCTGGGCTGCTGTTATGCGCTGGCCATTTATATATGTTCCGTTTGCAGAGTTGGTGTCAGTAACCTGATAAACTCCGTTGTTAACCGTGATCTGCGCATGGTTACGAGATACGGTCGTGTCATCCGTTATCACCATATTGCAGAGTGCGTCTCTCCCCACGGTAATATTAGGCGCCGTTATGAAGAATACCTGCCCAGCACCTGGCGCGTCGATCGCCGTTAGTCGGCCCTCGACCGCAGCGGTGGAATGTTGCACCAGTACCGGCGCGGCTGCTGACATGGTTGTCGCAGACGTAGCTGGTGCGCCGTAATGTACGGCAATGGATGGGGCGGCGGCTTGTCCTGCTGGCACTGGCGTGCACCTGCAGTAACCTCCTGCGTCGCGCGGACCACCGCAATAAGGGCATAAGTGGGAAGGCATGGGGGAACCAACAACCGAACTGCTACGGGGAGTTTCCGAAATCTGAGTCCCAACTTTTTTGGTTGTTGCCTTCTCGCGGAAGAGAATTCGATGGCTTCCCACCCGAATCATATCGCCGTCTTGCAGCAACACCTGTCCGCCAGGGGGTATTTGCTGGCCATTTACAATGGTACCCGAAGGAGTACCGGCGTCAACAATTGTGCGTCGTTTGGTCCGGGTATCGAGCTGTATAGCAGCATGCTGCACACCTACTGAGGGGTCGCCAAACAGGGGTACTGTGCATCTTTCGTCGCGGCCAAGAATGTTAACCGGTTTGTCAAGCTGAAAATCACGACCTTCGTTACGGCCTGCCAGTACTTTTACCCAAGCGTCCTTCATAAGTTCTTGCACCAGCCCAATAAAGAAGCCTGTAAGGGCGCCTATCGCTGTGAATCCGATCGCACGGCCAGGACCACCAACGTCGATTGGTCGATTTGCGACGATTGTTTGCGGGACTGCGGATAGAAAACTTGCAAAGTCAAACACGATACCACCGAAGAAGCCACCTAGAAACCCACCGACGGCTCCCTGCCCAATCCGTTTTGGCGATAGCGTACTAAGCGCTGCACCAGCGCCTATGCCGAGCCCCAGCGGTGCCCAACCAAAACCTCGAGCGACGACATTCTGCAAAAATCCAACGGCACTCGGCGTTTCTGTACCACCAAGTACGCTAAATATTACTGACCCTATGGAATATCCCACGCTCCCAAGTAAAAACCCGCCAATAAGCCCGACGACTCCGCCGGTTACAAGCCTCCTCCTATCTCCTGTCACTACTCCGTCTACGCAACCGAGAAGAAGGCCGGGAAGTCCACCTACGCACATCATGAGAATCATCACCTGTGTGTGGGTCATTGAATAGATGACAGGTGGCTCGTTTGGCAGCGCGCTAGCGTGAACTAGTGAATTGTAGTTGATGAGAGTTTCTTGTAAGAACCAGCCTATTGCACCACCTGCTGTACCAGCCGTGATGCTGAGTAGCATACGTGATCTCATAAGTTATCCCTCAGACCTCGAACCGGAAGCGTGTATTGCCAATATGGATCTCATCTCCCGGTGCGATGGGTTTAACTTCACCCGCGGCTAGCCGTGTCCCGTTGAGGAACGTGCCGTTGGATGACCCGCTATCGGCAATGCTGAATGTTCCACCATCGGACGTTATTGTTGCGTGACGACGCGAGACGTTCGCATCACTGGCAAGTGGAACATCGCACGATGTATCACGGCCTATCTGAATCAACGGTCCTCCTAATGGGAATATCGTACCAGTAAACGTGCCTGCTTTTCCAATTAGCTTTGGAGCAGGGGCGCCCGTGTACGCCTGCGGCATACCTGGTGCCACGCCGACCAACGGGTCTACTACGCCTTCGGTAATCTGCACTACTGGAACTCGCTCCCGCGAATCAAACTGCACGCCCGGTGGGCCAGGTTGGCCGCTCTCCATCGGTGGGATTACGACCCCCATGCCCTCCAGTGCCTTCTTGATGTGGCCACGTTGATAGCCCGTATACAGCCCCCAGCCAAGAAGCGCCAATAGCCCCGCGCTAACTACTACTGAAAGGAGTTTATCTAGTGGCGATGCGGGCTGCAAGGGGGCGGTAGCAGGTGCAGCGACAGGTGCGGTAGCGCTCCCCGCCGATGTGGGCATAGGCGAATGAATTGCGACAGTGTGTGTATCTGGCCATGAGACGTAGATTGTAGGCCACCGGTAACCGTCAGCGGGCGGGTTGGTGGGCAAGGTCTGGGTCTGTTCAAATGGCGGATCTGTGCCGTTCACTACTTTTACCGTCACAGGGTTCCTCAGCGGCACATTGGTAAACTGTGCAACACCGCCATCTGCAGGTTTGAGCGTCCATTGCTGCTGGTAAGTTGGCGGCCCGCTGGTAAGCGTTACTGTTGCGTCGGTAACGCCGCCCTTGTTCTGCACCTGCACAGGTACGAGTACGGTTTGTACGAAGGTAAAACTGCCTTCGTCAAGCTCGGAAATGCGTTCGGTTTGAACGGGCAGGTGTGCGACCTTTCCTGTTGTTGTATCTACAACCTCAAGAGTTGTTCCTTTGATGGGCATGTTGGCTGGCAGTGGTATAGCGGCGATTGGTGCGGCTGAGCTGGCCGCGGGAACCGGAACGGGTACAGTTGCTATGCCAGCCAATGGAATGAGGCGGTAGAGAAGGCTACCTGTGACAGCTACCTTAATCTGCATGGTAGCAGCCCGTTTGCTCGATGTTGCTAACGCTGCAGCGGGAACCTGAGCTTTCTGGGCATAGGCTGCTACGCCTAACAGAAGAAGTGAGCAGGCGAGAACCATTCTGGCCCGTACTGTACCTAGCATGTTGCCTCCAGTTGAAGAAAAGCGGTATGTAAATAAGTTAACATGTCACCGGCATTCAGTGAAGTCTGTCCAATCTGTGCGGCAGCGATATCTCCTGCGAGCCCGTGCACGAGCGCCGCAAGGGCCACAATGTCACCCGGATCCAGTTGTAGTTCTGTGTTACGTTTAGACATTGCAGTACTTCGTGCGATAAGTGCACCGGTTATACCGGTTAGTACATCTCCTGCGCCGCCCGTAGCCATCCCAGCGTTCCCTGTTCCGTTGATGATTATCGCACCAGCCGGATTGGAAATGAGGGTGAACGGGCCTTTAAGTAGTACAGTTGCCTTATACTTCTGTGCTAGTGAACGTACGGTCTCAAGTCGAGCAGCTTGCACCTCTGCCACCGATCCGCCCGTGAGTCTTGCCGCTTCGGCGGGATGCGGCGTGAGAATCAGTATACGCCCGGATTTGTATGCGATAGCGGGGTCCAATTTAGCCAGGCAGTTTAATCCATCTGCATCCAGTACTAAAGGGCATTGTACCGCCAGCAGCAGAGCCTCCACCACCGGCGCAGCGGCCAGTGTAATTCCTGGGCCAAGCGCCAACACTGTCGCGCGCTCTAGCATCTTCAATATTATCGGTACAGCTTCAATCGAAACTGCACCTTCCGGAGTTTCGGGCAACGGTACCGTCATCTGTTCATCCAGTTTTGAAGCGAGAATTGGCTGGCATGAAGCTGGAGTGAGAACAGTGACCAGACCCGTGCCCGATTTTTGTGCTGCTCTAGCAGCCAAAGCGGCCGCTCCACTCATTCCGCGACTACCCGCTAGGATAAACAGATGCCCGTAGTCGCCTTTGTTCGTCTGCTGCCCTCGCGATTTTAGCAACGCCGATGCACTACCGGGCCAAACCTTCAACATGCCATTTGTTGTAACGCTGCTCAAGCGGCATCTGGTTTCTATCTCCATACGGCCCCAGTCGAACCCAATATGTGATATAGACAGTTCTCCGGTGTAATCGGATCCCGGGGGAAGAAAGTGACCCGGTTTGGGCATTGCAAAGGTGATTGTACATGTTGCACGAACGGCGTCTGTTTCAACTGCCCCTGAATTGGTACAGACGCCGCTGGGAATATCTGCGCACACAACTGGAACTCTCTTACGATTAATCGCAGCGATAGCTGCCAGGATGTCGTATCGAGGTGCTCCCTGAAGTCCCGTACCCAACAGCGCATCCACGATGATATCGGCTGTCTGCAATTCGACGTCCC
>JAJZFK010000155.1 GCA_021805405.1 bacterium | reverse complement strand
CATAATAGCCGCCAGCCTGTATGAGTTCCTTGTGCGAGCCCATCTCTACAATACGACCGGCCTGCATGGCAAGGATTCGGTGGGCGTTAACGATTGTAGAGAGCCGATGCGCAATGACCAGGGTTGTGCGCCCCTGCATTAGGTGATCGAGCGCTTCCTGCACCAGCGCCTCAGATGAGGCGTCGAGAGAAGACGTGGCCTCGTCGAGAATGAGTATGCGCGGGTTCATGAGAATGGCACGTGCGATGGCAATACGCTGCTTCTCGCCACCACTCAGTCGAATTCCTCTGTCGCCAACGATTGTGTCGAGTTTCTCTTCAAAACCTTCCACAAAGGAAGCGTTTGCCTGGCGCAACGCCTCCCATATCTGCTCGTCGGTCGCAGTTCTGTTACCGTACGCTACGTTATCCCGCAACGTACCTGCAAACAGCCAGGTCTCCTGTGGAACAATGCCGATCTGTTTGCGAAGGGATTCTGTCTTCACGGTGCGAATATCGCGGTCGTCGACCAGAACACGTCCACTACATGGATCGTAAAAGCGCGGAACAAGGTCGGACAGGGTGCTTTTACCGGCACCGCTGCGGCCCACTATGGCGACGACTTCACCGGGGCGAATCTCGAAGGAAACGTCGTCAAGCACCGTTGGGCCGGACTCGCTGTATTGAAATGTGACGTGGTCAAATGCAACTTTTCCGGCGATGGGGGGTATGTTTGGCGCACCCGGAATCTCTTTCACCTCTGGCTCAACGTCAAGTAGTTCGTCAAATATTCTGCTCGCTGCTGCAAGCGCTTGTGCCCTTGAAGAAATGATACCTGCAACATTGCTTGCCGCGCGCGAGAGATTATCGAGAAGGAAGAGGAATGCAGTTAGTGCACCTACCGTTAGGCCGCCTGGCATAACGTAGAGCCGTACGGAATCCGGCACGTTCACACCTGGATGCATGGCCTGAAACTGTGCAACGTGCAGGTGCTGCATATGAATTGTGGACGCTACAATGTTACCACCAACAAACATTACCAGCGCTATTCCAAATGCTCCAATAAACTCTGTAACGGGCCGAAGTTGGGCGCTCTTACGCACGCCGTTCATTACCGTTTGAAGCGTCTCTTGGTTTTCAAGTCTAAAGCGTTCAATTTCGTGGCTCTCTGCAGCAAACGATTTCACCACGCGCGCACCTGCAACTGTCTCTTCTATGATGTTGGTTACATCGGCGAGTTTACCTTGCACAGAGCGTGAAATGCTGCGTATTCGTCGACTTATGCGTTGAATTGCTACTGCCATGAACGGTATGAAAATAATAGAGAGAAGAGTAAGGCGCCAGCTGAAGTGAAATAGCATAATAAGACTAACCAGGATGGTGAGAGGCGCAGAAATCATCTGACGCAGGTTCATTGCTGCGTTCTGAACGACTGGCACGTCGTTAGTCAAAACAGAGATGATCGCGCCTGTTCGCCGCTGGTTAAAAAACGAGAGTGAAAGCGAGTGCAAATGCGAGAAAATCTCATCGCGCATTCGCGTTACCATGCTGTTTGCGGTGAGTGAAAGGAAGTAGCTCTGGCCAAACGAAAACAACCCCTTAATTATGAATACGACTAGCACCATGCCGCACATAAAATTGAGGTGGCCGACTTTGCCGTCGGTCATCGAATTAATTACCTCTTTGATGAAGAGCGCAATGCTGGCATCTATCGCGGAAGTAGCTGCTGCGCAGGTGAGGCCTGCCGCAAGGATTTTGCGATAGGGTTGCAGATAGGCCAACAACCTGCGCTGCGTATCTTCAAGTGGAATTCCAACATGGGAACGCCTGGTGGTATCTGAATTCTGGGTGGTATTCATTACTCTGTATGTCTCGTGGCACTGGCAAGATCTATTATTGCCCTCGCAGCCCGGTCGCTTGCTCCCGGAACTCCAAGGAGAGAACGTATCTCTTTGAAATCACTTTTCATACACTGGCGGGCGGTAATGTCACGCAACAGCACGCTAATGTGCTGAGCAATGGCCTGTGGCGAAGCCTGCTCTTGAATTAATTCTGGCACGGCTTTACGATTGAGAACGATGTTAGGCAGGCCAATGAACGGGATTTTGCGATGAAGGCCGCGAAGTTTGTACTCAAATTCCATGACCTTGGACCCGCGGTATACGATGATCATCGGCGTGCCGGTGACTGCGGCCTCCAGCGTAACTGTACCCGAGCAGCATACCAGCGCATCGCAGTATGTCATTACCTCGGTAGCCAGGTTTTTGGCTAACACAACGGGTGGCAGGCCAGACTGACCAGGGGCGCGATACTGACGGAACTGCGTGGGGCGCAAGGCATCCTCCGGTACGATGAATCCCCCATTCGTAGCGAGCAGCGTCTGCCGGGTACGCGTAATGGAACCGGCAGTTCTAGAGAGCGGTCGAATGATCTTTTTCTCAGCTTCCTGTGTTAACTCATGCCAAATTTCGGTAAAACGATCTCGCAGATCCTTGTTAGTCGTTAGAAAACGGCACATCTGATCTGCAGAAATAGAGGGTGCAACTCCAATAACAAACTGTGCACCAGGTTCGGTGGATGCCAGAAGACGAGCAGCCTCAAGCATTACTGGTACCAGGTGGTTTATTTCATGAGCGCGGCTTCCTGGCAACAGCCCTATGATCGGTTTGTCAAAATCTAGACCCAGCTCATCCGCAAACTGTTCGCGAGAAAGACTGGGACCAGGCCTGTCGAGAAGAGGGTGGCCTACAAACTCAGCTGCTACTCCTCGGGACTGGTACCTCTCTAATGACCATTCAAAGGGTGTCAGTATAAGATCCGAATTTTTGATGAGGGTATCCGAGGCAAAACCGTCGCGCTTCCAGCAGCCAGGCGGAACATAATATGCTGTTGAAATGCCGTGTTGCTTGCAGAAGGCAGCCAGCCTTACGTTAAACGCGCCGAAGTCGACAAGCACAACTACATCTGGCCGACGCGCAAGTACCTGTTTCCGAATTAGCGGGGCAACTGTCGTGAGGAGCGCTGGCACCTTACGAAGTGCCTCCGTTATGCTGATGGCACCCCAGGTACTAGAGTCCGCAACAAGTTCCACGTTAGCTGCCCGCATCGCATCGCTGCCGATGCCCCACAATGAAATTTCGGGCATGGCATTTCTAAGTGACGCAGCTAGATCCGCGCCGATTTTGTCACCAGAAAGTTCCCCCGTAATTATTGCTGCCTGCATATTTCCGTGCCACCTGTTCCTACGATACTAAATTGGTGGAGGATTATTTGCTCGGCCGTTAAAGCCCTCTCTTGTCCTGCGAATGAAGTCGGTTAGCCTGTCAAGTTCAGGGCTGTGCTCAATCTCTTCCTCAATAACGTCGAGAGCCTGGGATACGTTTAAGTTAGAGCGATAGAGTAATTTGTAAGCCTGCCTCAATTCACCACGCACCTTTGCGGGCACCCCTGCCCTGCGCAAACCTCGAATGTTTATATCGTACACACGGGCTGGTCTACCCTCGGCAAGCATGTAGGGTGGAATATCGCGGGTTACACCCGACATACCACCAATCATGACCAGGGAACCAATGGTGCAATTTTGGTGAACGCCACAAATTCCTCCGAAGTTAGCGTGATCCTCCACTGTAACGTGGCCGCTTATGCCTACGTAGGACGCAATGGTTACCGAATTAGCAATTTCACAGTTATGGCCAATGTGTGCATAGGCCATTATCATGTTGTTGTTGCCTATTCGCGTAACCTCACCCTCACCCGTGGCGCGGTGTATCGTGACGTATTCCCGAAGGATATTGTCATCGCCTATGATTACGTAACTTGTTTCGCCCTTAAACTTGTAATCCTGGGGCGGACCACCTATAAGGGCACCATTAAAGACCTGGCAGTTTCTTCCGATCTGAGTGTTTTCGAGTATCTGCGCGTGTGAGTATAGGCGTGTGCCGGAGGCGATGCGACAACGTGGGCCCACTGTGCAGTAAGCACCGATCTCAACGCCATCCTCAATTTCGGCCGTGGAGTCTACTATGGCTGTAGGATGCCAGCACTTATTCACGACTTATCTCCCAGGGGCTCATTACTTTGGTTACCACTATTACGTTCCATAAGCTTAAATAGCATCTCGCCCCGCGCAACTTCTTCGCCCTGCACGGTTGCAACCATACTAGCCTTGCCAAACAGGCCCCTCACTTTGCCCAGTGTAGCCTCGACGATAAGCGTATCCCCCGGAACCACGGGTTTTAACAGTCGGCATTTATCCAAGCCGCCCAGGAATGCAAGTTTACCATGGTGAACCGGGGTAGACAGCAAAATTATGCCAGCAACCTGCGCCATACATTCAAGGATGAGCACCCCAGGCATTACTGCCAACCCAGGAAAATGCCCATTAAAGAACGGCTCGTTGATAGTGACGTTTTTAAGTCCGACCACGCGCTTACCGGGTTCCAGCTCCAATACCCTGTCAACAAGCAACATAGGGTATCGATGTGGCAAAATCGCGCGAATCTCCTCAACGTCCAGGATATGACTCATTCACTTCCCCTCATTATTCAATTTGCATTGAGAAACCTGAAGTACTGGCTGCATCCGGCATATAGCCAATGCGGCAGCATTTTTAGACCTGTGACCAGGCCGCTTTACGGTTACTGCGGCTTCTAGGCGAGCGCCAACCAGAGCGAGGTCGCCTATTAGATCTAGCAGCTTGTGTTTCGCCCACTCTTGCGGAACTCGAAGCTCGCTGGAGTATCCGTTAGGTGGTGTTATCACAAGAGCATTCTCCAGAGATGCCCCTCGCGACAAGCCCGCCGCGCGCAACTGTTCAACTTCTGAATAGAATGCCCATGTTCGGGCTGGAGCTATATCGTTACGAAATACGTGTGAACCGTTTACGACGCTGTTAAATGTGCAACTACAGTTACCCTGCGGCCACGAATCAAAGTCCACGATGGCTGTGGCT
>JAJZFK010000067.1 GCA_021805405.1 bacterium | reverse complement strand
GCAAGATAATCTGCAATCGATTTCTTAATTCAAGCCAGCGATCTCACAATTATTCGTCTTCGTACCGTGGTATCGGTATAATATGATGGTAAGTTATAGGTTGATCTTTACACATCCCGACTGGACCCACAATGCAGGAGAACCGGCTTCGTAAAAACCTTGATTACTGGCTGATTGCTATTACGGTGCTGCTCTGTGTGTTTGGAGAAATTATTCTTTATACGGTTACGCATGGCGATAAAACTCCGCTATACCGTAAGCAGATCATCTGGATGGCACTTGGCGCTGCAGGGATGATTGTGGCCACTGTAGTGGATTTCAGGATCTACGCACGGGCGTCCCGGCCACTCTACATCATTAACCTCCTGCTTCTCGCCCTGGTTCTCGTGGTTTCACACCGCATTAACGGGGCATCCAGGTGGGTGCGTATCGCCGGGTTTGAATTTCAGCCATCCGAAACGGCCAAACTGCTGCTCACTCTGGTGTTGGCCGACTTTCTCGTAAAACACCGAGATACCATTCGAACACCCCGCACGCTGTTTCAATCGCTACTTCTAATTGGCATACCCACCCTCTTCATCTTTAAGCAGCCAGATTTAGGCACAGCCCTGGTGGTCGTTGCTATTTGGGCGGGTATGGTCTATATGGCGGGCGCAAAATCCTGGCATCTGGTCCTCCTGTTCATTACCCTTCTGGGCCTGTTTGTGCTTATGTGGGCAACCGGCAAGGTAATAAAGCAGTACCAAAAACAGCGAATCGAGGTATTGCTAGGCATGGTGAACAACACTACAGGCGCAGGCTACCATGTCACGCAGGCGCGCATTGCCATTGGCTCGGGAGGGTTCTGGGGCAAGGGACTCATGCATGCTTCACAGGTGCGGGGAGGTTACATCCCTGAAAAGCAGACAGACTTTATCTTTACTGCGGTTGGCGAGCAACTGGGATTTGTTGGGGCAGCGGGGCTACTCATGCTCTATGCACTCCTTTTTGGTCGTATAGCGAGTATAGTCACCGTGCCGGAGCAGGATCCTTACGGCCTGCTGATTGCAACGGGTATCCTCACGATGATCGCCTTTCATGTCGCCGTCAATATCGGCATGAACGTAGGCATTTTACCTGTCGCTGGTGTGCCACTGCCGCTAGTTTCGGCAGGAGGAAGCAACGTACTCGTAACCATGTATTCCATCGGGCTTCTTCAAAGTATCCGCGTACACCGGGGAGATATTACCTTCTAGCAAAGCCATACTCGCTTGTTTGGTCGTGCAGACATTGACGTCGAAAGGACTTCGCAACCGTGATTGAACCAGTTGTAGCCAATGGTAAGCCAAACAAGGCAAATCGACACCTGGATACCGGTGCCCCGCTAACGGCGAGAGCCGTGCTTATTGGTATTATGCTAATTCCGCTCATGTGCCTCTGGGTAGAATATACCGAGATAGTTGCCCAGGGTACTGATCTGGCAGCAATGTCGCTCATCATCGCGGTAGTATTTGCCCTGTTCTGCCTCCTTCTCCTCAACTTCTGTCTTAAAAAATATCTGCCAAAACTTGCGTTCAGCCAGGCAGAGCTCATGTATATCTACATTATGCAGACCTGTTCCATAGGAATTAGCGGTATTGGCATGATGCAGTTCCTAAGCACCTTTGTTGGAGATATCTACCACTATGCAACACCCGAAAACGAATGGAAGATTAAACTTCTACCGCTAGTGAAACCGTGGTTGTTGCCCACAAAAAGCGTTACTAAAGGCTTTTTTGACGGTAACACGACTTTTTGGACAGCTAAGAATATCGCAGGTTGGGCAGCCCCCATTGTGACCTGGAGCATGTTCATATGCGTGCTACTAGGGGTGATGGTCTGTCTCAATGTCCTAATTCGCCACCGGTGGGCAGAGGAGGAGCGCCTTAGCTTTCCTATAACGCAGCTTCCGCTCGAGATAAGCAAAGGTGGATGGTCTGGCGAACTGTTTACAAACCGCCTGCTATGGATAGGCATCCTGATACCGGTTGTTCTGGAATGCATGGCCTCGCTCAACTATCTCTACCCAAGCATACCGTTCTTACCCATAAAGCCGAGCGATCCCCGCCTGGACTTAACACCTCTGTTCAACAGTCCGCCGTGGAATGGCATGGGTACTATACAACTCTCGTTTTACCCGCTCGTCATAGGGCTAACCTATTTTTTGCCACTTGATGTATCGTTCTCGCTTTGGTTCTTTTTCCTGTTTGCCAGATTCGAAAACGTAGCGGCAACCGCCCTGGGCTACCATGCTGCGGGCGCGCCCCCATCGCAGGCAGAGATGCCGTACGTGGGCCAGCAGTCGGCTGGTGCCTTCATCATGGTTGCTCTGTTTGCCCTCTACGGCATTCGAAAACACCTGCGTGACGCTGCCGCAAGCCTCTTCTCGCGCAAACGGCGCGCCGAGCTCGCTACAGGAACCGAGGCGATTCCGTACTCCCTTGCAATGGTGTTAACGGTGGTAGGTTTAACAGCCCTCACGCTCTTTGGCTGGGCCATTGGCATGGCGTGGTGGATACCTGCGGTCTATTTCATACTCTACTACTTCTATGTCATCACATTTACCCGTATGAGGGCGGAAGCCGGCCTACCGTGGGGATTTGGACCGGATATGAACGTACACTCGCTGATGAAATCGGGCGCAGGTACTGCGGCATTCAGTCCCCAAAGCCAGGTGAGTTTCAATACGCTGCTATGGAGCGACATGGATATGCGTACCTGTCAGATGCCTAACCAGCTGGAAGCCATGCAGATTGGTGAAAGCGTCGGCATGAATCGGCGGCATGTAATATACGCCATCCTCATAGCAATAGTGGTGGGGACCATCTCATCGTGGGGTGCAATTTTAACCGTGTATTACCAGTATGGCGCGGCATCCGCAAAGGTGAACAGCTGGCGTACCAGCGTAGGCCAGACGCCTTGGAATTACATGCAGAACTGGATGGATAATGCCAAGCGTCCTAACATCCCTCGCATGGAGGGCGTAATCGTAGGAATGTTAGGAGTGGCAGTGCTTTACTATATGCGCTCACAGTTTAACTGGTGGCCCTTTCATCCGATCGGCTATGCCCTGTCTGGTACGTTCACCATGGGTTGGCTGTGGTGCGCCACGCTTATAGGCTGGGCACTTAAGGCACTCATTACCCGCTACGGAGGCATGAAAAGCTACAAGCGATACATTCCGTTCTTCATTGGCCTCATTCTTGGCGACTACATTACGGGCAGTTTGTGGGCGCTATTTGGTTCCATTATGGGCGTACAGACCTATCGCTGCTTCCCGATCTGACTTCCTGGGCCGGCACCTGGCAGATTAAGAGTTCTGAGCGCAAATCGATAGCCGTTTACGTCGGGGTCATTACTAAGCAGGACGAAATCTGCGCGTACGGCCTGATTTGCTGCGGTCCGCAGCGAGAGAGTATGGCGGCCGGCGCTAAGTGTTACCTGGCCCAGGTTGAGCACAACTCCCGCCTGTTGCACGGCTGTCTGTGGCACAGGCTGTCCGTCCACCAGTACGTCCACCGGCACTAGTGATTTGCCGTGCAGGCAGCGTACGAACACGTTGTACATCCCTGGTACGGTAGCGTCAAACAACGTGGAGATCTCCTTCCCGCCGCCCATCCATATACATGTTGGGCCAGTACCCGGGCTGCAGTCCGGGCTGTCAGAAGCCTTTAGTCCTCCAGGATTAGTGAAGCCCTCACACTGATACAGCAGCTCTTGCGGCGAGGGTTTAAAGTAGACACCACGAATAGAGTGGGGTGCCATTACAAGTGTCCAGCTATTGACGTCAGGTGTATCTACACTGTTTTTCCAGGCTGCGAACTGCGCAGGAGTAATGGAGAAGTGCTCCGTAACGCTCTGGTCGGTAGAATTGTAATAAAGGATCTTGTCCGGAAAAAGCGTAGCATAGACGCCATCGCTCTCGCCGTCAATTGGGAGGGCATCGCGCATATCCGGGTCGATTTCGCTAAGGTGGTAGATAACCTGATTGAGCACTGCAAGGTAGCCGCGCATAAGCTGCCTGGTGGCTGGGAAGTAGACCGTTAGGCCCTTGCCATACCTTCTAACCCAGCTCTGGTCGCTCTGAACGCTGGTGAGGAGTGAAAGGTTAAGGCGCTGCTGTAGAACACCGGGAGGTGCATCCGGAGAAGCTGTTATGCCCGGTTTGGAGATGGTGACCTCCTGCACATGAACCCCAAGTGCCGCTCCGGCCTTACTTTCACTTGAACCTACGGCTGGCGTGAACGTTTCACTCTTGAACGTGAGTATGTGGACGCTCACCCCAGAAGATCCCATAAGTAGCGACCGTGGAATAATGAACCGGTATCGCACATCGCCAACAGCATCCAGGGTACCTAGCTTAACACCGTCTAGCAGCACTTCGTGGATAAGCGATGCCGCTTCAGTTGGTATGGTAGCCTGAACAGAAACCTCGTAACGGCTGCCAGACATCAACGGTAGCTTGATAGCCGCTGACGCCCCAGTCCATCTGCGAATATCGGTGCCACTCACATCGGGGTCCTGCCAGGATCCGCTTAGATAGGTGGTTACTTGGGGATTGCCAACTGCAAGCGTGTAGGAATCGGGTAGCGTACCCACGTACCGCTCAGATACTTCGGCCGGATTCAGATTCTGCACATAACCAAAAAGGTCCTTAAACCACGAAGTATCCCCGCTAAATGTGGTGACCTTGCCAAAATCGTACGCAACAAGAACGCCACCGTTGTTTACCCACTGCTTTATAATGGCTAGCGTAGCGGGTGAGCAGATGGTTCCCTGCCAAAGAACAAGTACCCGGTAGCCGCTAAGACAGCCATCGTCTACCATTCGGTCATCCACAATGTCGTAATCGGCAAGGTCACGTAGTCTGGCGCATTCACGCGCGAAAAGACGATTGTAGCCCTGCTCCGGCCTGATCT
>JAJZFK010000397.1 GCA_021805405.1 bacterium | reverse complement strand
GGCTGTATTAAATTTTACGGCTGCCGCCAGTGAGTTGTGATCTGTAAGCGCGAGCGCTGGCATACCCGTTTCGGCGGCTCTGGCTGCCAATGTTTCTATATCCGAGGCGCCATCAAGAAAACTATATGGGCTGTGTACATGCAGGTGAATGAACATTGCAGTCTTTCAGTCGGCAATCGCGGTAAGGCACCATCGTGCACCTATGAGAGTGAGCTCACAGCAGCCCATACGTCCGCAAAGTATTCTGTAAGCAGACTTATCCACATAACCCTTATCTGTCCAGGCTGTCTCATTCCAACGGTTTTCAACAGAATCCACAGGATATTCTTTACCGCGCCATACTACCCGTACCGGGTTGCCATTGGAACCAGTTACTACCTGAATGGGATCGTGGCACTTTCTGCCCAGACCGTGGATCCAGGTTTGAATGGAGGTAGATCTTTCCAGTAGGCCAGCTTTCACTACCTTGCCGCTACCATATTTTTTGCTGATGTACCCCAGGGATTTATGCAGCCTTTCCTGACGTTCATGTGGATAACCTGCAATAGACTGGCTGTCATCTAGCAGAGCGAGCTGGCGCGCGGTACCAACACCCAGGGCACCAACACGCAAGGTAATTCGCTGAACCGGGTGGGTAGGGGATAGTTTATGTAGTAGGCGCTCACCTGCTTCCGTAATCTGCAACTGGTTCCTTGTGGCGTGTTCCATTTTCATTTCCGTGGCTGCTGGCAGGCCGGTTTCGCTCTCCAGTTCTAGTGCAGCCCACGCACAAAGCTCTTGCCGTGCGGTAAGCTTGCGCGCAAGAGACGCTGCCAAACGAGGCAGTATTCGCTCTAATATACTGATATCGTTTATGGGCTCTTCATACCAGTAGGATCTCTGCAGGCAAGGCGGTGGCCATGCCGGGTGTAAGCGGCTGTCATCCTGCCCCATTGCCAGGCGCATAACCTGGTGAGCCGATGTGCCAAACTGGCGTACCAGTTCAGTTGCCGGGGTACGCATGAAGTCACCTGCAGTGTGAATGCCTAGTCGCTCTGCGCGTTTAATGAGGGAGGGATTGATAGCTGGCAGCATTGTAAGGCTGATGCCAGCCATGAATAGAAGCTCGTTTTCCTGCGATACCAGTTTAATTTTTCCATGCCCAACACGCAGTGCCGCCAGGTGGGCTATGAGTTTGCTGCTGCCAATGCCAACGCTGGGACGCATGCCGTATACCTGGCTAATCTCTCTGCAAAGCTTTATGGTGCGCGGCAGTAAATCCTGCTCTTCCGCAAGAAAATAGCACCATTCTGGCCCATTGGGTTCTACCACCGAGCTTTCGTAAGCTGCCATCCACCATAATCTGCTGGCCGCCTCCATATAAACTTCCCTGTTGTACTCTTTCACCAGGGTGTTGGGGTGCATCGCAAGGATACCGGTTTTGTTTTGGCCGGGTGAAATACCTATTTCTGCTGCCTCATCTGAAACTACAACAGCGCTATCGGCCTCGTTTAGCAGCACCAGTGGCTTATGAAGCAGTTCTGCATTAAAGCTGGTTTCGGCATAGATTCCCATTTGGGGTAAATACAGACATGAAGTAATCATTTGTCTACCAAAAGATCGGTTTGATATCTGTATTATACGAAGAAAGTGTAAATTTGTCTACTATAAATTACAGCGCACTACAAATTAATTGGAAGTCTGTTGTGTCAGCAGGGTGAGGAACACATTGTAGGCTGTTGTGGTCTGCCGCATAACCTCTTCACCATTTTCGTGCTGCATGAGTGTTTGGCGAGCGGTAGACCATTCTTCAACGTTTTTGGAATTTGCGGGATTAACAAGCACCATGCACATAGCGGCATAAGCATTACAAAAGTCTATATACTGTGGGGTCACTGCCAGGGTTGCTGCCAACTGAAAGTGTTGATGTGCCTGTTGCCAGTGCAGGCGTGCCATGCAGTGCGCAGCCAGTAGCCAGTGACCACGGGCTGCAAGAGCGGGTTCTTCCTGGTTTTCCTGTGAGAGGCGCAAATAGAGTCGTGCGGCCTCCATACCAAAGAGTAGGTGCGTATCCTGAATAACCAGATCCGGCGAATTCCAGCCGGGCCAGGTAGCAGATGCTAGTCGCCCTGCCAGTTCGGCTGCCTGCTGCCGAAGGTGTGCTGCAGCCTGGGGGTTTTCTGTTTTAAACGTGATGGAGTTGGCCAGGCAAAACTGAATTCCGGCGTGTACCAGTACCACCATGCTGTTTAAATCTGTGCTCTCCTGTTGAAGATGAGCAGCTAACTCATTAAGCAATCTGCCGGCTGCCAGCGGTGCTATTGTAGCGATCATCTCCTCAATCGCTGCATAGATATCCTGCTCGTGCCACCGCGCAATAAAGTGATGAATGTGAGTATCGTCCCAGTCCATCTGTAAACCTCCCCGCGGTGTTAGCCGCAGTGCCGCTGACTCTTAAGTGGATTGGCCGAATGATGCTGTTAATATGGTTATTCTAATGGTCGATTAAACACAAACCGCTCTGCAAGTCTGGCGCTGCGCGTAAACTGAGTGAGCAGTTCTTCCTCGCCATTAGAAAAAGCACCTGGTTTATGCGAGAAAACCTCCAGCACACCCACTGTGTGCCTTCCTTCTTTAACGGGAACACCCAGATAAGATTTAAAAGGGCGAATAGGGTGTTCCAGGGTTCCATGAGGTCCACTGGTGCCGCTACTTATTGCGAGTACGCGCCCATGACGGGCCACCCATGCGGTATGGCTTTTCATATTGTCATTAGCTACCCATAAAATCTGCTCGTCCAGTTTGTGGCTAAAGGTAATGGGTAGTACTTCCTGCGCCTGTACGGCATGCATAACGCAGGTGTCTGCATGCACCATTTCGCGTATAACTTCTGCTATGGTCTCGGTAGTAACACCCGCATTAAGCCGCAGACTGGCTGCAATACGATGAAAACCACGCTGTACCGCCCGGCTGTCGGAGTTATGCTGGCTGCTAAGGCGGTTGTTTTCTAGCGCTGTAGCAAGATGATTGGCTATGATATCCAGCAGGTTGAGCTCATGCTCTGCCCAGTGGCGACGATGAGGAGACATGGCTAGCAGTACACCTAGCTCATTATCCACAGTAGTGAGGGGCACCCCCATAACCGATCGCGCACCTAGCACACCCAAGGGGTGTGACGAGTTACGTACATCCATTTCAACGTCTGTAATGCGTGCCGGTGTAAGCCACTGGTATATCCAGCCCGGTATGGATTCACCTGGTGCACAGTTGAATATGGTTGCCGTGCCTGCTGTAAGCCCACTGCTGCTGCGCAGGTGCAGCATATTTTCATGCGAATCATACATAAATACAGCAAACTGGGTTACTAGCAGCAGTTCCTCCACCGCCTTACTGACAGCGCGTAGGTTTTTTTCACTATCGTGGGTACTTGCAAGATCTCTAGCGAGCCTGTAGAGAGTCTCTGTCTCCATTTTGCGTAGAGAGAGATCTTCATACATGAATGCGTTGTGTACTGCAGTGCCCGCTTGTGCCAAAAGCGTTTCAACCAACCGCATCTGTCTGTTAGAAAACGGAGTATCCTGCTGCCGTGCGGCCACTAGTACGCCCAGCACCTCGCCGCCGCTCTCTAATGAACCTACTAACCCACTCTGCAGGATTTCGCAGTCTAGCAGTGAGTGAAACTCCCGCAGCTGTTCACTGTTTAGCGAGTATACACCAGGAAACTGCAGTGCCTGGCGCACCATTAAGCCCTGTACATCTAGCTGAACTTCGCGCTTATCTTCCGGTACCCCGTCCGAACAGGCCGGTAACAGGTGAGTGCGCGGATCGTTCAGCATGAATACTGCAGAGAATGAAGGCTGTAAGAGGTCCTTAAGGCCGTCTAAAAGCGACTGTAGAACGACCTGAATGTTGAGGCTACCGCTGATAGTGCGTGCAGATCGGTGCAAAATAGCGAGATCATGCTCTTTTTGCTGAAGTTGTTGGCGAATTTCTGCACTGTTTAGCGCGAGACGAATGGTTCGTTCAATAATAGCGAGGGCGCTAAGTTCGCGTGTGCTAAAGCCCACCCTGGTGCAGGTTATTTCAATGATACCCAAGGCGTCATTGTCGGGACCAAGTGGGTAAAGAAGTGTATGATCACCAGAAGGGAGGACGAGGGTAGTGGGTTTTCCCTCTGGCATCTCGTTGCGTGCATTCTCTATGCGTGCTGGCAGGTTTACGGCGTGAGAAAAGGGTATTGCACTGCCAGCCAGGGCATGGTGGCCCGTGGGATAGTCTGCGGTAGGAAAGAGGCCTATCAATACACAGTCGGCATCAAGCACTGCAGCGAGTTCGTCGGCGGCAGCCTGTAGCAGCACGCGCACTGCAGAGCGTGCGTGTGCTGCTATGGTTTGTTGGGCGAGGGCGATTCGTTCCACCATCTGTGCACTGTATTCCGCCACATCAGACAAAACAGAACTCCCATTTCACTGCATACAGCAGACAATGCTAATTTGCCGCCCGATTGCCGCAATGCGCTGTCTATTATTGACGGGTAAACCGGCGCACGAGTTCACAGCGGTTGTTTGCAAGTGATGCAGTGCTTATAACCGTGTTCCTGCCGCTGCGCTAAGTGCCGAGTCGCCGGTGCATAGCCTGTTATCTACGGGCCGAACCGCAAGCTGATGAGTGCTTGCCGGCGCGTAAATCTGCGCTGAGCATATTCTGCATGAGCCTACCATAGAGAGCTCTCCATGGCGGGTTCGTACAATGGTTGGTTGGCTAATCTCCTGGTGGCACCTGCAGCGAACACAATAAGCGATCATGGTCTCTCCTTTGCCCCGATGGGCTGCAGTGCAGCCTCGCGACATACTTCTGGCAGGGAGGCTGTAGTTGCTACCAATTACAGCATTGGCCCCGCCAGGCTCCGGTTATGCTAGGTTTTATTTGTGCCAGTTTCCTTGTAAAAAGGAACGCACAAGGATATGCCGTGCCGCACATCCCGCGGATGCTGCTGACGCTCGTTGGCGTCGTACTGTCGCGCATGAAATGCCGGAGGACCCCTGGCATACGTGCAATACGCAGTAATCTGCAGCGTGTATAATTGCGACTATCCGATTGAGAATAACAGCGGAATCATCTTCAGTACCATCGTAGCGGCAGGCTGTTGTGTGGCCCGCAACGCTCTACTGTTGAGGTTGTATTATACGCGTTGTTTGCAGGCTTGTAAATGCCTGATACAACTTATTTTTGTGGCACTTGTTTATAGTAGATATTAAATAGTAACTGATATTGACATTCTTAGTGGATTACCGACACACATATTTTTACCGAGTTATTTTGGGCTTCAACTGCGTGCATTTTTAGGGAACAAATCTCCATGCCTGTGTGTGCCACACAGTTTCTGCTGGCGTAATGAACTGCCTGTTGAACGCATTACCTCTCGCGTGGTGCATGGCTTAAGCTGCTGCTGTTGCATTCTCTACGATTAGCGGGTTTTTAGGCTGGAAGTGGTGAGGGAGCCAGCCATACAAGCTGCGTGTGCAAGCGTGTTGGTGTTCGTTACATTCCCTGGTCTGCAGCTTTTAGCATGTTGTCGTTTAATTCAGGTGCGCTAGACGCTTTTACCAGGTTTTGTTTCGCATTGGCGGAACTTATTCGCAACAGTTCTGCAGGTTGGCGCAGTCTTAGTTCAAGCGCATTCAAGCACTGTTGTACCCGTTCCTGATTAGAGCCAAGGTTGCCCTGGTGCAGCAGGTTTTGGAGCTTTTGGACGGTAGACGCGTCACCAATATGCGGAAGCGTGGTGAGTAAGCTGTTCATTAAGTCTGTGTGTATAACGTCCTGATGAGTGTCGGTAAAGTCGTTTGATGTGAGATGGTATGCAAGTAGTTGGTTAAGTACCGCAATCTGCGCAGGGTGTAAACTGATACTACATTTCGCGGTAACATTGCCTAGCACATTCGACAGTAAGAAATAGTAACTCCAGTTTCCATGGTCCATACACCGGCTTCTTAGCAAAAGTTTCAGTGAATCTGGATCGTCCTGGCTTATTGCGTCGTACAGATTCTGGAACTCCTTTTTGTCTTGTATCGCCTCTAAACCTAATAAGGGAAGCGCACCAAAAATGATGACAAGAGCCAGGATTAGTGCGAATGGAACGAGAATATAACCAATTATTGGAATGAGACCGGATGTAATCGCGAATATTCCTACTATTAAACAGGCAACCAGAATTCCGGTGAGTTGAAAGATGACGGTCACCGGTCTTGTGAGCCTGGCGCGCGAATATCCCCTCGACGAAACATCGGGCGAATTGCGGAGCACCTGGCGTGCTGTGTGCGGGTTGAGTGCATGCAGCGCCTGCAGTGCTGCTGCCCTTATACGCCTTGAATTTGTGAAGGTTGCGCGGTTCGAGAGTGCCGTGATAGCCATTTCACCACCTAGCATTTGCAACGCATGAATGGCTGCCGGCATCAATGTGGTTGTAACCACCGTGCGGCTTAAGCTACGGACTCTTTCATCGCATTGGATTTGTTTCACATCTACGATGTCGTAAATGAGGTTCTTTTGTTCGTCGGTTAAGGTTGTTGCCTGGTCGGAAGTAAGTGTTGCCAGGTAATCGCGTGACTTAAGCACCCATCCGGCCTCTATTCCCAGTGAGCGTTTGTGATGGACAAAGGCTTCCAGAAGGTTTAAATAGATTTGCGTGTCGTCCTCGCCCAAGCTACCCGGGTTGGGGTTTATCGTGTCTTGCATGAGGGCAATATGCCGGGTTGTTAACGTTTTTCGTGTATACCACCAACCGGCGAGCAGGAGTAAGCAGACTACCAAAACGGTAGTGAGTTGAGTTGAAGCGCCCAACGCGGGCATCAATACACATATGAAGATTGCTGTATTGATTGCATTTCTGCAATTGCCAGCATACGTCCTCGAAATGAGCTGATGGCGCCGAAGTATGGCAAATTGTTCGTTCATTGTCATGCCCGTTAGGTCCTGCAGATTTACCGGGGAAACAATTGCATGAAAGGTTTTCTTTAGAAATTTCAGCATAGCCATACTCCAGTTACGGTTTGTAGCAGGACCAAAATGTAGTCAGCGTCGTTCCAACTGCCCGCGCTCTGCCCACAGCCTTCGTTTTGTGTCACAGGTATTGCAGTTTAACACGTGTTTTATTATAGGTACATCTTCTTTAGAATTCGCCCGTCTACACCTTTAGACGGTGGTTAAGTATAGCAAGTTGCTGAGAAACAGTGCTGTAACATGGGTGTTTTTCTGCGGCCTTAGAAGTTGCTGACAAGTTTTTGAGGTAGCCCTGTCTCCAATATCTGGCAGGAAAGAAACAAGAGAATACACAACGAACCAAGGCAACGAGTTTTGGGTAGCATTGGTGATGCCGGCGTCATTGAAGTTCGCTTTTAATATAATTTAGCAGTTTACGCGCAAGGGCTAACGATATATCGTCTATCGGCACTTGGGTCTATTTGTTTAAGGAATGCTGCATGAAATTAAGAAACTCTTTGTGGTTAACGGGGCGAGTAGAATTGCGATCGCCAAAAAAACCAATTGTTGTGATATTTAGAAGTTTACCTACGTGTAGGTGCCGTGTAAACCACCCATAGACCAAAGCGGCCAAGAATAGCTCAATACCCCACGTCGTTACTTTGCTACCCGGCTACCAAGCCAAACTAAACAGCATAATAACCATCACAACCGTGGTGAATTGAAATGCAGGGGCGAGGTAGTGCGCCCATATTTTAAGCTGATTGCCGCACAACAACTGCGCTTCTAGAGGCGTGGCATCAGGCCCGGAGTTTGTTGTTGCCGAGGTTCGTCCCCTAACCACGCAAACTTATCTTCACTCATAAGACAGTGCACTCTGGTGTATCACCAAATTACAGGACGTTAATCGCGATGTTCCACAACGATCACAGGAATTAGTGATCTTTACGCCAATACGCCCACGAGTAAGGTTGTACCGTCGGTTCCACCAGTTGGCTTCTAGCATATTTCAGTGGTTTGGCGGCTACCTTCTGAGCCGCGAAAGTGTATAATCCCTAGACAATATGTATGCAGGGGGCGTTGATGTTTGAGGACCAAGTTGAAGGCCTAAAGCCCGTAACAATCTATACAGATGGCGCATGCCTGGGTAATCCTGGCCCCGGCGGCTACGGCACCGTATTGATCTATGGCGAGAAAAGGCGGGAGTTATCGGTTGGTTACCGCCTTACTACTAATAATCGCATGGAAATCATGGCGGTGATTGCCGGCCTTGAACTGCTGCGCTATCCTTGTGCTGTCACCGTGTACACGGATTCACAATATGTGGCCAACAGCATAATGAAGGGCTGGGCACGAAAGTGGCGCAACAATGGGTGGATGCGGAATGCGAAGGAGCGAGCGGTTAACATCGATCTGTGGGGTAAAATGCTCGACTTGTGTGAACTCCATCAGATTGCTTTCCGTTGGGTGCGTGGCCACGCGGGAGATACGGAAAATGAACGATGCGACGCATTGTCGGTGGCAGCAGCGAAGGGTAAGGACCTTCTCATCGACGAGGTTTACGAGCGCGAAAATGGCGCACGATAGTTTGCACCAGCTCTGTAATTTGGTAAGTGCAGCTTTTATTGCCGTCCAATGTAGTAATGCGTCTGCAACAAGAATAGAGGAAAAGTTACCGTGAACAAAGAATCTGGTAGCATGCCAAATATTCAACAGGCTGTACCGTTTTTTCGCGTTAGTAGTATCGCCTCCTCGGTTCGGTTTTACGTTGATGGACTTGGTGGCGAGATACATCACCAGTGGAAAGTCGATGGAAAGCTTCGCTGGTGCTGGCTAAAGTTGGGCGATACTGCAGTTATGCTTCAGGAGATTTTGCCCGGCAGTTTACAAGGTGTGAGGGCAGAAGAGAAGCGGGGCGTAGGCGTTACCATCTGTTTTCAGTGTCGTGATGCTCTTGCGTTGTACAAAACTCTATGTAACCGCGGCCTTTGCCCGAAGCGGCCCTTTGTAGGAAATGGGATGTGGGTGACTTCGCTTACCGATCCCGATGGGTACCACCTTGAATTTGAGAGTTTTACCGATGTACCCGAAGAGACAGAGTACACAGAAGAGGCATAGCAATGCACTCGTTGGGTGTGGGGCGGCACTGCAAGAGCAGCTTGTTCAGGCAATGCGCTGTTGAAATTTGGTAAACCCGCGAAAGGTAGTTTTAGAAATGACATCATCGTTTGCACAGGATCGTTATGACACCATGCAGTACCGCCGGTGCGGCCGCAGCGGGCTCCTGCTTCCCGCTATATCTTTGGGCGCCTGGGAGACGTTTGGCGGCTATAGGGATGCCGAAGTTGCCAAATCGTGCCTGTTTAGAGCATTTGACCTGGGTATTACGCATTTCGACCTGGCTAATAACTATGGTACGCCGCCAGGGAATGCCGAAATAGTTTGCGGTCATGTTATTGAGGAAATGCCACGGGACGAGCTAATTATTTCCAGCAAAGCGGGTTACCGCATGTGGCCTGGCCCTTACGGCGAGTGGGGTAGCAGGAAGTACATCATTGCTAGCTGCGATCAGTCATTGAAGCGAATGGGCCTGGAGTACTTCGATATTTTTTACTCGCACCGGCCAGACAATGACACGCCCTTAGAAGAGACAATGGGTGCGCTAGATACCCTGGTCAAGCAGGGCAAGGCACTCTATGCGGGTGTAAGCAGCTACAACGGAAAAACCTTTACGGCCGCTGTAAGCGTAACCGAGGCGAAGAACCTGGCACCTATTACCATTCATCAGCCCTATTACAACATGCTCGGTCGCGGTATAGAAAAGGATCTCTTGCCTCATACCGAGGCTGCTGGTACGGGAGTAATTCCCTTCTGCCCACTTGCCTCGGGCCTGCTTACCGACAAATACCTTGGCGGTGACATTCCAGCAGAGAGTCGCGCTGCAGAGAAATGGGGTAAGGAGTGGGTTGCGAACAATCTTACACCTCAAAAGAAAGAGGCGCTCCTTCAACTGAACCTCATGGCGAAGGAACGTGGCCAGACGCTGGCGCAGATGGCGCTCGCGTGGATACTGCGCCTTCCCGGTGTGACAAGTGCCTTGATTGGTGCTTCGAGTGTAAAACAGATTGAAGAAAACGTAGAAGCACTTAAGTACTTGAGCTTTACCGAGGCAGAATTGGCCCGGATAGATGAGCTAGCGCCAGCGGGTTAGGTGCGCGTTAATTTAGGTGGCGAAAAATGGGCGGCAGGTCAATTATCTGTTGCCCCTTAAGTTAACGTCGCCCGTATTCTCGATGCTAAATGTGTATTCACACCGAAGATCTAGCGACAACTAGCTTGGCTGCACCTCCACCGTATAGGCATCGTGATAATGCTTCCCGCTAGAGTCGGTTCCTTTAGCCGAAACTGTCATTTGTCCTGGCGCATATGCCACGTTGTTCCAGACAGCGACCCCGTCGTTTGGCTCAAGAATCCCCACTGACTTTTTGTTTACTAATAGTTCGATTCGTGGGCAGTTAGTGTATACCTTCACGGGCCATTTTCCTGCCGGTCGCGGGGTAAACCTTCTGTCGCAAATATGGACAAACGGTTCAGAACTCCATTGTGCTTTATAGAAATAGAAAGCATCCTTCTTGATTTTGCGGTCATAACTGATGAGGCCCTTATCGTTTCTACCTGGGTTACCCCCTTCGTTTCGGCCAGATGACGAAAAATCGAACATGACCCACAGCGTAGTTATCCAGAGCCACGACCGCTGTTGAATAGCGCGCCAGGCAGCTTCGTGAACGATGCACTGCCACTCCTCCGGATGAAATTGTCCACCAGGCTGGGGCTGGTGCACAGGGTACGCATGTTGGAACGGATTGGCTCCTGCACCATACTCGCTCAGGCCTATGCACCGGCCGGGCATTCGCTCGTGTACATCACGCCTTATAAGGTCGAGTGCAGTTGGCCAGGAGGCCGGTGTGCCGCCATACCAGCCTTGATAGCTGTTAAATGCGATCATGTCCGAAATGTAGTTGATGGGGTGGAACGCATTCTGGTCGGTTGCAGCTACGGTTAGGCGCGATGGATCAAGATCATGAACGAGCTGGTTGAGCTCGAACAGTAGTTGCCATGAGAGTGCGAGTTCACTGGGTGGCAGCTGGCCGAATCGGTATTGCGACGTTAGAACCGGAGTTTGTGGAAAATCCATCCTTAGCTGGGACTGCAGCGGAGTGCTGAACGATAGTTCATTGTACAGGCTCCATACAATGACAGATGGGTGGTTGTAATTTTGCTTCACCAGTTCGATTACCTGCTGGCGGGCATTACCTGCAAATTTAGGACCCTGCTCAATATGGTTTACAAGGCCATCCTCAGTCCAGACCAGAATACCGCTGCGATCGAATGCTTTATACATCGTTTGATCGTGCTGATAGTGCGCAAGCCGTACTACATTCGCGCCCACCTCCTGTATAAACGCGCAGTCCTGCAGGTAGTCGCTTTCAGTTACTGCCCGGCCTACACCTGGTCGGTCATCATGAGCACAAACGCCTCGCAACGGATACGCTTTCCCATTTAAGTAAAACCCTGTTTGTGGATCCACATGGAAATATCTAATGCCTACGGGTTGGTCCAGCTGGTCCACAATACGGTCGTTATTTGTAACCGTTACTCGCATTGTGTAGAGATAGGGATCAATACGTCCATGCCACAAATGTGGCTGGTGTATCCGCATTGCCGTTTGAGCCTCTGCTGATATTCCGGCGTCTACGTGAACCGTATGACGCGAACTTGCTACCGCGTTTCCCGTGTGGTCCAGCAAATGCCATTCGAGCACTAGGTCTACGGGTTGCGCAGTGGAATTACGCAGAATGGCAGTGAGGCGAAGGTGCGCCGAATCCTGGGATACCTGATCCTGGAGAATGTAGACGCCCGGCGATCCATAGTCCAGTGGCGAGATGGACACGTCATTAAGTGTGAGAAGATGCACTGAACGGTACAGTCCGCCAAAAATATTAAAATCGCCTGCAAGCGGCGCGATGTCCTTGTTCCAGCTATTATCTACCCGCACAGCAAGTACATTTTTTTCGCTGGAGCTGAGTGCATCCGTGATGTCGATGCAGAAACCTGCAAAATTACCGCTGTGCGTGCCAACTTGCTGCCCGTTCACGTAAACGTCTGCAACCGTAGCGGCACCGCCAAAATAGAGGTAGTTCCGATTACCCGATGCGGCGATCACATTTAGATCGTGCCGGTACCATGCTGGCCCGCGATAATAGTGGCCATGCAATTCGCCATCAATGCCGTTGTAGGTGTGTGGTAGGGTGACGAATGCCCATCCAGAGTCATCAAAACTGGGCTGTTGGGCACCAGTTTCATCCCGGTTGATAAAGCGCCAGGCATCGTTAAGGGGCATTATTGTGCGGCTATCACCTGCCGCAGCCTCCGCCGCCGGGGCATTCTTTGGAAGCAGCATGGTCCCTACGGTTGCCACCGTACCGAGCAACAGGGCGTGCCTGCGCGTAATCAAACACCTATCCATCATCTTGAAAGAGTCTCCGTCTAGTTAGCCCAGCAGTGGCGTACACCTATTCACACCAGGACGCATTATCTTCGTTAGCAATCTAACCCTCAGTTAAACCATCCAGTAGTAAAACGATGCAAAACCCTGGCGCAAGCCGTCAAGAAACAGACGATCATCTGCCCACAGAGTTTCGAGGGCAAAAACTCCGGGTGGTGCCAACCGTTCTGCCACTTAGCAAACCTGGTGTGGATCACAGCTTAACGTGCGACTCATTTGCTCATTGGGGCGAGTTGCTGGCGATCAAAAAGTTTGCATCAACTAGTGGCGCGATAATCTGTGCACGAATGCGCGCAGAGATAAGAGGCATTTAAGTTCTAGTGGCTGAGTGGTTTACTTAACCGCCTAGCGGAAGTGCCACACATGTGCAAACTAAAAAGGGGTGCTGGCACCAGTTATCACCTTACTAACAATGGTTATGGGGGGAAGGTAGTGCAATTGGTAACAGAGTTACAAATGGCTTTGTTACGCGAGTATCTTTGCGGGTTGCGTAGCACTGTTTGTGGCAGTGGTAGCTTCATGAAGTGCGATTAATCACAGCGACAGCGTTAATCGATATTATTTGACATAATGGGATTAAACTGGCTATACTTGCATAACTATTATGGCCCGAGTGTTGCGATACACTGCGGGTCTACGTCTACTTATAACCCCGTCCGGAGCAGAGAGGCAGTTCTGGCTTGGATAGCATAATAATTAACGGGGGAATTCCCCTTCATGGTGTGATAGAGGTGGGTGGCAGTAAAAACGACGCACTGGCGATCATCGTTGCCGCCCTGCTCGTACCCGGCGAATCGATTTTGCACAACGTGCCCCATATTAGTGATGTGGAGCGCCTACTTGATATACTTCGCCACCTTGGGGCTCGCGCCAACTTTTGCGAAGATGGCGCTCTTTTAATAGATGCTTCCCATCTTACTACCTCAGAAACGCCCCAGGAATTGGTGCAACAGATGCGCGCATCATTTAACCTGCTGGGTGTTTTACTTTCACGGTTTGGTACAGCTTCTGTTGCGATGCCCGGCGGATGTAACATTGGTGCTCGCCCCGTGAACTTTCACGTTAAGGGGCTGGAGCAACTGGGTGCTACCCTTCAGCTAGACCATGGCGTCTATCACGGATCGGTTAGGCGCTTTACTGGTACCAACCTCTACCTTGAGTTCCCGTCGGCTGGGGCGACTCAACATCTCATGAGTGCCGCGTGCTGTGCTAGGGGCGTTACGGTAATTGAGAATTGTGCACAGGAACCAGAAGTCGTCAATTTTGCACACTTCCTGAATAGTTGTGGCGCCCAGATAACCGGGATAGGAACCAGCACGATTGTCGTAAAGGGTGTTGATTCTCTTCACCCCACGGAGTTCCACGTTCTGCCCGACCGACTGCAGGCAGGAACCTACATCTTAGGCGCTGCAATAACCGGTGGTGATGTCATCGTGCGTAACGCAGTGGCAGAGCACAGCCGCCCACTGTTGAGCAAACTTGCAGAAACTGGTGTGGAAATCACCACGATGCCAGATGGAATGAGAGTGCGACGTACGTCGCGAATTCATAGCACCGACATTCGAACATTGCCGCACCCTGGGTTTCCTACGGATTTGCAGCAACCGTTCGCTGCGATGCTCTGCTTGGCTGACGGAGTGTCTATCCTAACGGAGACGGTCTACGAAAGCCGCTTCAGATATACGACGGAACTTCAGCGCATGGGTGCCGACATCCGTGTTGAAGGCTCAACCGCAGTAATCACGGGCGTTCCGCAGCTTACAGGTGCCCCCGTTGCTTGTACAGACCTGCGTGGAGGTGCCGCAGTAGTGGTGGCCGGTCTTGCGGCACATGGCGAAACGGTCGTTACAGAGTTGGAGCACCTGGATCGAGGGTATGAAGACCTGGTCCGTAACCTTAAAAACCTCGGAGCGAATATCCGGCGATCACGTACCGACGCCGTTGGGAGGCCTATCGTTGTTTAGTTTCGTGCCTGAGTTGGGAGTGGATCTGGGCACCGCAAATATTCTCGTTTACGTTAGAGGCAAAGGCATTGTACTTAGAGAACCTTCCGTTGTAGCGATTTCCGAGACAACCAAAAAAGTATTAGCGGTGGGTGAGGAGGCGCGGCTGATGCTTGGCCGAACTCCCGGCTCTATTGTGGCCATTCGACCTATGAGTGATGGGGTCATTGCAGATTACACCACCACCCGGAAAATGCTTGAGTATCTCTTTCGCAAGGTGGTGGGGCACAAGTTTGTATTGAAGCCGCGCGTGCTAGTATGCGTTCCATCGCAGGTAACCAGCGTGGAGAAACGGGCCGTGCGCCAGGCAGCACTTGAGGCAGGTGCTGGTGAGGCAAATACGATTGAGGAGCCCATGGCTGCCGCGATTGGTGCCGGATTGCCCATATCTACTCCTGGTGGCAACATGGTAGTGGATATCGGTGGTGGCACTACAGATATTGCGGTTATTTCACTAGGTGGTATTGTAGCCAGCGAGAGCCTACGGGTTGCCGGTAACAGGATGGACGAGGTCATCATACGGCATGTAAAGAGTGCGCATAACCTGATGATTGGTGAGCGTACTGCCGAAGAAATAAAGACGCGTGTTGGTTCGGCGTACCCGCTCGAACAGGAGACGCGCTTCACAGTGAGGGGGCGTGATCTTGTAGAGGGTCTACCCAAAACAGTCGAAGTAACATCCGAAGAGATACGTGAAGCACTCACCGAACCGGTCAACGCGATCATTGAAAAAGTTAAGCGTGTACTAGAGCAGACACCGCCGGAGTTGTCGGCGGACATCATAGAGCGCGGTATTGTATTAACGGGTGGTGGGGCACTACTTCGCGGGCTGGATCATCTGTTGTGCGCTGCAACCAACATACCGGTGTATGTTGCTGAAGACCCGCTGTCATGTGTGGCGATTGGAACGGGCCGGGCGCTCGAAGAGCTATCGGTCATTCGCAAAACCAAGGAACATTAGGCACTCCCCAGCCGGTGCCCGGCAGGGCAGCCGTTGCGCAAGGAATCTAATAATATGACAAACAAGCATTTTGTATTGGTACTGGGACTCCTTTCGGTTTCAGCCGTGGCATCCCAGGCACTGCCAAAGGACGTGAGCAGCAGTTCGTGGGCTGCTTCGGCCGTGCAGGAGGCCATAGCAAACAAGGTTTTGCGAACTCTGCCAGATGGCAGCTTTCACGGTAGCATGCCTGTTACGCGTGCTCAGGTAGTGGTTGCCCTTGCTGCCGAGGCGCATGTTCTAACGGATGGTAGTTGGCAGCACCACAAGAGTACCGCCGTGCCGGAATCGGTGGTCAATCAGCTCAACAGTGGCAACTGGCGGGCAAAACCAGTTACCCGGTATATGCTGGCGTCAGTATTAACGCGAATGGGTGATTATCTGAACAACGGCCTTCACCGTGCTGGCCCGGGTGCCAAGGACACTGCCAAATCTGTGGCGCTTCCACCTGTCGCCAAGGTTCAGGTTTCACCACGTAGTCCCTACTATTCAGCCCTTCATTACCTGGCTGTTAACAAAATGGTTTGGCCCGGTTCCGTGTTACTACAGGTCAACAATGTACATGTTACCTCTGCACAGCTAAGCGAAGCAGTTGCAGAGATGGCTGAGGGTGTTACAAATAGAGTTACCTCACTTGGCCTAGACAAGACTGGTGCCACTCCGGACAAGACGTTTCATCCCAAGCGGTGATGTGGAAGCATCGATTTTGAGGATCAATTCGGTTCTCAGTTGACACAATAGTCAAAGATGTTTCAAACTAGCTTCTATGCAATCTCAAGAAGGAATTCCGCGCTGCAGCTGTAGAAGGCACGAGGCAACCAGGCTGGCATGTGCGCGCTGTAGCACACCTATTTGTCCTTCCTGTTCGGTTATAACCCCAACAGGCATGATTTGCCGCAGCTGTATGCGCACTGCGCGGTTACCATTAGAGCAGGTAGAGACGGTTCAACTCCTAAAGGGTTGGGCTGTCTCTCTGTTTTCTAGTACTGCATTAGGGTGCGTCGTTCTGTTCCTTAGCGGCTTTGGCTTTTTTATGCTCTTAGCAGCTTTCGTTTATGGTACCGCGATGGCTACCATTGTGCTGAAGGTTACCAACAGAAAGCGGGGACGCGTCATTGAGTTGATGGCATTAGGCAGTACTGTTGGCGGGCTATTACTTGCAACCGTTATGGTAATGGGTGGACTAAGCGGATTGGCTGCATCATTAACGAACCTTTGGTACTATGTGATGCTTGTTGTTGCCGGCTACACCGCTTTTAACCGCACCAAATATTATTGATGACGGAGAACCAAGATTGAAACGTGTTGTAAGTGTTAGCCTAGGAGCTTCTACCGGTGATTTCAAGCGTGAACTTAAGCTGAATGGTATCGATTTCACGCTTAGCCGCGTGGGATGCAATGCAGACATGGAACTTGCCGCGTCAACATTGGAGAAACTTGACGGCCATGTGGACGCTATCGGCTTGGGTGGTATAGACGTCTACCTTCGAGTTGCGGGCGATCAGTTTGTCATAGGTGACGGTCTGCGGCTCGCGCAACATGCGAAAATTACACCTGTAGTAGATGGCAGCGGGCTGAAGGAGACACTTGAGCGCACTACGGTGGAAACTCTGGTGAATAGGGGCTACATTCAGCGAGGCACGAAAGTCCTGATGGTGAGCGCGTTGGATCGGTTTGGCATGGCGGAGGCACTGGTAGCTGCAGGATGCGAGTGCAAATTTGGCGACCTCATTTTCAATATGAAAATTGACTACCCGCTCACCACCCTGGAGGAACTTAAAGACCTTGCAAGAAAGTACCGCTCCCGCCTTTTAACTGTACCCTTTCGCATGCTATACCCTACTGGTGCGGCACAAAATGAGCGCTCTGCCGATGGCAAATTTGCTCACTATTATTACGAAGCCGATGTAATAGCAGGAGACAGGCACCTCATACTGAAGCACATGCCGCAGGACTTGCATGGTAAGATAATACTAACAAATACAACCAGGCCGGATACGGTGGATGAGCTCCGTAAGGCAGGTGCAAGAATTCTAGCTACTACTACACCGGATATGGACGGTGTATCGGCAGGCACCAATGTTATGGAAGCTGCAGTGGTTGCGCTTGCAGACAAGCCATTAAGTGCGATAACTCGGGATGACTACGTTGAATGGTCACAGCGGCTTAAGTGGCAGGGCGAAATACACGTTTTAAACTAACAGGACTAGCATATGTCGTCTAATGAAGAGTTGTCGCACAGTCTGCGTACGTTTGCAGACGATTGCAACGCCAATGAGAAACTGCGAGTGATGAACCGCGACTGGAACCGTGTAATACACATCCACGCGGAAGATACGCTCGCAGATTACACGCTGACCTGCCACGAAGGAACCGTAGTTTACAGCGAAGGTACGCCAGCAAATTGCGATCTGCGTGTCGCAGCAAACTGCGAGGTGCTAACGCAGGTATTCTACGGAGAGGTGTCGCCTAACGAGCCGTATAACGAAGGCACGTTGCGTGTAGACGGATCGGAAGATGACGTACTTCGCCTGGACTTCATAACCGCCATGTTGTGGGAGGAGTGACCGGCCCACCAAACGGTTTGCGGCGTACCATTGGTCTGCGAACTGTGATCTCCACCAGTGCGGGCCTTACGTTTGCCTCCTCCACCTTTCTGGTTGTAGTAACGGTAGGTATGTTGATGGGCGGTAACGGCTCGTGGCTGCCCATACTCATTGCGGGAATATTGTGTGCGATAGCGGCAGCCGCCTTTGCTGAGCTTTGCGGCCTGTACCCTAACGCAGCCGGTATTCGCGTGTACGTTCAGCGCGCCTTTGGTGAGGAGACTGCTCAGGTCGTTGCACTTACCTACATGAGCGTTGTTACGCTGGTTGTGGGTGCAGAGGCATATGTGCTTTCGTTCGTACTACATACCGCCATACCCCAGATTGCACCTCCAATCTGGATATTTCTTATGATAACGCTGGCTACCGCAGCCAATTTTCGTGGCCTAAAAGTTGCCGGAATGCTACAGGATATCATCACATACACCGTTGTGGTATCGATTGTAGCTATGAGCGTGCTCGCGCTACACCGCACGGAATTCCACGTGACCACCCTTTTGCATCCTGGGGCACCCGGTTCGCTCTTTACCGCCGTGGGCATTGCCATCTTTCTCTTCGTGGGTTTTGAATGGGTAACACCCCTTGCTGAAGAGGTGAGGGACCACCGCTCCATTGCACGGGGTATGTTTATTGCCGTAATCCTGCTGACAGTGGTATATTCGCTGGTTGCCACCGCGATGTTCGCCACCACTAGCCGTGTCGCACTATTTGGAACGATTGCTCATCGCACGCCTGCACCGCATCTGGTGTTTGCTCTTGCCTCTTTGGGGCGGGCGGGCGAATGGGTGATGATAGTAACCAGCCTTTTTATGTCTCTAACGACGTTTAACGCAGGCCTTATCAGCGTCAGCAGGTTTATTTATGCCTCCGCGCGTGACCATGTTCTGCCTGCCAGGTTTGCCCACATTTCGCTGAAGTATGCCACGCCAGATGTCGCAGTATTCACCATTTACGTTATAGCGCTGGCAGTATCTATGGCTGTTTACCTTACGCGTTCGTTTGTCACACTCATTAACCTGGCAGCGGTTACCGAGGCCATCATATACTCATTTGCGCTTGCTACGGTAGCCAGTTTGCGCAAGAAGGATTCCGATAGAACCCGGCCATACCGAATGTTAGGAGGCCTGTCACTGGCTATAACTGGCTCGATTCTTTTCCTGTTGGTAGGGTTAGGCGTCGTCATGCAGAACAACCCTGCGGCGTGGGGCGCAGGTATACTTCTAGTGGTAATTGCAGTTGGCTGGTTTGCGTATGTACGAAAAGTAGTACTGCCGCGCAAAGAGCAGATTAAGCTGCAGCAGAAACAGCGGCGCAACAGCAGGCGCGCGCAATCATCCGAGGAGATTTGATGCAGCGATTTGCCTTTATTATTCATCCTATTGACGCCCGGCGTGATGTCGCAAGAAAGTATCCCTTAGCCCGCTACCTTCCTGAGTCTGTACTAGAGCAGTTTATAAAAACGCGTGACCCCATGGCTGTTTCCGCGGTAACTGGCGTAAAAAGTAAAACAGGAGAGGAGCTTGAAGGTTGGCTAATAGCTTGTCCGTTGACTCCTCATCAGTTCGTAACGCTGCCATTGGAATTTGTGTACCACCGTCTTGAGCAATGTGGGCAAATTGCAATTGAGCTTGGAGCAGGCATTATTGGTTTAGGGGCATTTACTTCGGTTGTGGGTGACGGCGGAATTACTCTAGCATCGCGATTAAAAGGCATTGCAGTTACCACAGGAAACTCATATACAGTTGCTACCGCAATTCAGGGGGCAGTAAAGGCGGCAGAACTAATGGGGGTGGCGCTAAGAGACGCGTCGGTAG
>JAJZFK010000048.1 GCA_021805405.1 bacterium | reverse complement strand
ATGCGCTCAACAATTACCGAAGTCTTCCCTGATCCGGCACCCGCGCTTAGCGCTATATTCGCAAGATCTAGATAAGCAGCTTCCTGCTGAACTTTCGAAAGTGTTCTCAATTAATGTCAATCCTCCGAGCCCATCGGCGACCATCGTGGTAGAAGAGGTGCGCATTTAGGAGTATACTCTAGCCACGAATGCACGGGAGGATCCCCTTGGCAACTGTTTATGCGGTAGTAAATCAGAAGGGCGGCGTTGGCAAGACTACTACTGCAGTTAATTTAAGTGCCTATCTTGCCCTCTTTGGTGAGCGGGTACTCATGGTAGATACAGATCCGCAAGGCAATGCAACAAGTGGATTGGGTATCCGCCGTTCAACCATTGAAAGGTCAATCTACGATGTCCTTGTCAACGGTTGCTCTATTCACGAATGCGTCCACTCTTGCGCAGTTCAAAACTTATCGGTACTGCCCGCTACACTTGAACTAGCTGCGGCCGAAGTAGAACTCATGCCGAGGATTTCACGTGAAACGGTGCTTCGCAACGCTATCATGAGCGATATCACGGATTATGACTTCGTAATCATCGATGCGCCTCCCTCGCTTGGACTTCTAACGCTTAACGCGTTGTGCGCGGCGAACGCGCTCATTCTGCCAATTCAAACTGAATATTTCGCGCTTGAAGGTATAAGCCACCTAGTTAGGACAATTGAAATGGTGAAGCAGCACATAAATTACGAGCTAGATGTCGCCATGGTCATCCTGACTATGGCAGATACAAGGACCAAACTTGCGCAGCAAGTATCAGAAGAAGTTCATCGCCATTTTACTGAACGAGTATCCAGTACGCAGGTACCCCGTAACATCCGCTTATCTGAAGCACCGAGCCATGGGTTACCAATCGCGCTTTATGATCCTAAATCCCGCGGTGCACTAGCATACAAGAAACTGGCACAGGAGTTATTATTAGATGGGAAAACGAGGTCTGGGCCGAGGTCTTGAGGCCCTCCTTTCCGAATCGGCATTACCTAAAGCCAACTTGGTCACGGAAATTCCACTGGATCAAATTGTGCCAAATCCATATCAACCAAGATCGCAATTTGATGCTCAATCAATTGCTGATCTAGAACTATCGATTCGCGAGCACGGGATTTTGCAGCCGATACTTCTAAACCAAATCGAGCCGAACAAATACCAGATCCTTGCAGGCGAACGCCGGTACCGTGCGGCGGAAAGCCTTGGGCTAACAACAATTCCCAGCATTGTAAAATCCTACAGCAACCGTGATATGCTTGAAAAGGCACTCGTCGAAAACATCCAGCGATCAGACATTTCGGCAATTGAGGCAGCCCGGGCATACAAGAGAATGATTAGCGAGTTTGGCATATCTCAGGATCAAATAGCAATTAGAGTGGGTAAAAGCCGACCATCGATATCAAATATTCTACGCCTGCTGCAGCTACCCGAGGAAATTCAGCAAAGTATTGAACTAGGCGAAATCACAGAGGGGCACGGACGCGCACTGCTGATGGCAGAGAGCGCTGACGGAATGAAAATGGTATGGGATGTCGTAAAACGCCGAAGCTTATCTGTGCGAGAAACCGAAAGGCTCGCCCGCGAAGCGAAGGCACATATAGGAACAACTACCCCGGATCGCCAACCAGACGTATATACACGTCCGCAAACCGACCAATTGGAGCCGCAGCCTAATCCGGTACTTCGTGCCACCGAGCCGTTTAATGCAAGAGTTGTCGATGACCTTCAACAGACTCTTCAAACTCGAGTAAGTCTGAAATGGACAGGAAGCGGAATAGGTAAAATAGAGGTGGAATTCTACAGCGAAGAGGACCTTGCCAGGCTATTCGATCTCTTATTAACAATCGGTCATCAATTAAGCTAATAGTCGTAACACGAAGTGTACTGGGATAGGGACGTAAATGATAACGGCTCGGCTTTCAAATTGAAAACCGAGCCGGATAATTTCCTACGATGCCGTATTGTCAGCTAGACAGCGTCGAATGATAAGATCTGCAATATCCTCAGATGACACATTGTACTCACCACGCGCTATTTGCTGCTTCAGCACTGCAACCCGATCTTCTCTGGTGTCTGGAAGGCGATCCAGTTCCATCAAGACCATGTCCACCTCACGCTTGTCGACTTCAGCTGGTATACCGGTTGTTTTAACAACGGCCTCATTTACCACGATCTGTTCGCCACAGTCGTTATGACTATCCCTAACTGAACCGATTTGAGCAAGTAGGCGATTAACTTCGCCCATTGAGATCTGCATTGTTTTGCCTCCAGACGTTGAGTAGGTGGATTATAGTCTCCACCGAATAGTCTAGGACGGCAACCTGGCTACCATACATTAGTTGACCGAGGTTGATCTACTAATTGCTTAGGTCCATGGCTTTGCGTCTTCGCATTTCTACGAATTTGCCCTTTTCATCACCCTTCATAACATATTATTGGTTATCTATAGTACACTCTTCAGGGCAATTTTAGTCTGTTTTTACTAGGTCCGGGGCAAATCTATGAGAAAAATACTAGTTCATAACTTTGGTGATGCAACTGTCATGCAAATCGAGACGGCTGACAACCCAACTCCGGCTCCTAATCAGCTTCTAATACGGATTAGTGCAGTTGGTGTAAACCCTGTTGACACGTACATTCGTTCGGGAACATACGGTAAACTACCGACGCTTCCATATACACCGGGCTTTGATGCTGCCGGAACGGTTCTCTCCATCGGCAATGAGGTAGTCCGCCATTCCGTAGGTGATCGCGTCTACCTCAATGGATCTGTCACTGGCACATACGCCGATCATGCGCTCTGTACGTCAGATCAGGTCTTCGCACTGCCAGACGTTCTGACATTTGCCCAGGGAGCCGCGGTTGGCATTCCCTACGCAACTGCATGGCGTGCCATATTCCAAATCGCCAGAGCCCAACCCGGTCAAACCATCCTTATACGAGGAGCGTCCGGAGGAGTTGGACTGGCAGCCACGCAGATGTCCCGTAATGCAGGACTTCGGGTTATTGGAACTGCAGGTTCAGATACAGGCAAGATACTTGTGACTCGTTGCGGTGCAGACCTTGTCGTCGATCACGCTGAACATGACGAAGTTATGCACTTTACAAACGGCCGCGGCCCGGATATTATTCTCGAAATGATGGGCAATGCCAACCTTGTGGAAGACCTTGCCATTGCCGCACGTAATGCGACAATTGTTATAGTTGGCAATAGAGGAGAAGTTACCATAGATCCGCGTATTGTCATGAGTAAGGAATTGGAAATTCGAGGCGTACTACTTTTTGCTACATCTCCCAGTGAGTTACTCCAGATACATACGGGACTTGCTCCTGGTTTACGGCTAGGAATTTTACAACCTGTCGTCGGTAGGGAATTTTCATTGGATGAAGCGGTACTGGCGCACGAGTACATCATGCGAGGGAACACTGCCGGCAAATGTGTGTTGCTTCCGTAGTGATTCACTAGCAAGACCACCGTTGAGGACGGAGCGAGCATTTTCGTGCAGGACTCAACCGCGAACGCGTTGAACTTTTCTACAACACATTGCAGAGGATACAGCATATGTTGGCTCACGTTAGATCGAGTGCCGTACTGGGAATCGATGCGTATGAAGTTCACGTTGAAGTAGACGTCGGCAATGGACTGCCTTCGATGTCAATTGTTGGACTCCCGGATGCAGCGGTAAACGAGAGCAAAGAACGGGTACGCACTGCAGTAAAGAACTCTGGATACCAATTCCCCTACGACAAGAAGATTACCATAAACCTCGCTCCAGCTGACATTAGAAAAGCTGGCCCCAGTTTTGATCTACCCATTGCGATTGGTTTACTGCTTGCAACTAATCAACTGGAACCGTCACGCCTAGATGATGTGGTACTTGCTGGTGAGTTATCACTCGACGGTTCTGTTCGCCCTATTAATGGAGTACTACCGATAGCGATTGGTGCACGAGATCGGCAAACTCTGCGTATATTCGTGCCTGCTGCAAACGCCCGGGAAGCAGCTATTGTTGAGGAAATAGAAGTCTTTAGTGCGGAGAATTTACGTCAGGTAGCACGTGCTCTCGAAATGCCAGGAAGTGTGGTGCCGATAAAGGGCGATAGCAGCATGCTTCGCGAAGATGTGTCCTCAACACCATGGGATTTTGCTGACGTTAAGGGACACGCCAGTGTAAAGCGCGCCCTGGAAGTCGCGGCCGCTGGTGGACATAATGTCTTGCTGATTGGACCCCCAGGAAGTGGTAAGACAATGTTAGCCCGACGGGTGCCCTCAATTCTGCCACCAATGCAGGTAAATGAGGCTCTCGAGGCAACAAAACTGTATTCGGTCGCTGGTTTATTAACAGCCGACAAATCGCTGATCAACATTCGGCCGTTTAGGTCGCCGCACCATACCGTAAGTACTGCAGCTCTAGTTGGTGGAGGTAGTATTCCACGGCCAGGTGAAGTAAGCCTTGCTCATCACGGTGTCCTATTTCTAGACGAATTACCGGAATTTGCAAGGGATGCTCTGGAAGTCTTACGCCAGCCACTGGAAGACGGAATTGTTCACGTTGCTCGCGTATCGGCAACTTTCGAGTTTCCGGCTCAGTTTACACTTGTAGCTGCAATGAATCCTTGCCCTTGTGGATACTACGGTGACACCTTCCGCCAATGTACCTGCGTACCGACAGCAGTTCAGAAATACCAGAAGAGAATCTCTGGTCCACTTTTGGATCGCATAGATATTCATGTAGAAGTGCCGCGACTATCAGAAAATGAGTTGCTGCAGGTTCAGCAAAGCGAACCCTCCGCGTCTATTCGTGAGCGCGTCTGTGCAGCTAGAGCTATTCAAACCGCCCGGTTTGTCGCGCCATTTACACCACCTGTACACACCTTTACCGAAGATGCTCCACCTCATCCCGCTGACGAGATGGCACCTAACCTTAATC
>JAJZFK010000380.1 GCA_021805405.1 bacterium | reverse complement strand
ATTTGAAAGCATGTAGCACATTGTTTTTGATGCCAATTCAGCCGAAAGAGATTTACTGCCCGGATCCTCCTGGCTCTCACATAGGAAGATTGCTCGTTGGCTCACTCCCTTACTCAAACTCGAACCTGATCAAAGCTGACGCAAAGAAGACCACGCCAAAAAGCGCGAGTACTAGTAGCGCTGGTAGTGCAGATTGCGCCTGAAGCCTGCGCACCAGGATATCGTTTGTCGCTTTGAGTGCCCACGCATGCGGGGTAAGGTAGCTGAATTCACGCATGGTTTTTGGCAGCAGTTCCCGTGGAAAAAGGCAGCCAGAGAAGAGCCCCATCATGAGAAGGGCCATGGTGGTCATTCCCTGTATCTGCTCCTGCGTTCTACCCATGGTTGCAATAAGAAGGCCCAGCCCGGTGGCAGTAAATACGCAGCAGACTACAATTGCAATTAGCATCGCCGGTTCCACATTAAGCGAGAGATGAAGCATGCTATGCCCAACTGCGATGAGCAGTGCTACCTGAAGTATCCCCATAACTGCCCTTGCCATCATTTTTCCGGTAAGTAGTTGTGTAGGCGTAGTGGGCGTTGTCAGTATCCTGCGGAGTGTACCATCCTGCCGTTCCGTGATGAGCGTTACTGCAACGCTGTTCGCCATAAAAAACAGAAAGTAGATGATCAGCCCGGGCATGCGTTTATCGCCCTCAGTGGGCCTATTGGTATCGGTACTGTGGTCGATTACCATCACTCTCATAGGATCCGTGCTCTGAGTCTTGGAAATTTCCAGAAACCGGTTTGCTTGTGGAAAATCTTTAGATAGAATCTTCACTTTTTCTGATGCTGCTGTTCGCATAAGCGCACCATGTACAGCTGCCTCGATTACAGGCTCCATCTGCGTTTCGGCAGGGTCAATAAAGAGGTGAAGTGAAAGTATGGGAAGCGAACTCGTTTTCCCAGGAGGTCTCCTCGCCCAGTTCCTTAAAATGTTTGCAAACGTAGCTGGAATAACCAGCCCCGCATGAATAGCTCCCTGCATGACGTCTTCACGAACGTGGTCGTGCTTTGATGCCTTAACGATATGGAGACCCAAAACACTAAGGTTGCCAATGAGCTGCGTACTAATACGTGTACGGTCGTGGTCGGCAACAGTTATTTTTAGCGGCGGTAACTTTCCGTTCTCACCTGCGCTCTTTGTGTAGATGACCCCAAAAACGAGTGCAAAAACTAGCGGTAGTCCAAACAGGAATACAAGAGCCGTGCGGTCTCTAAAGATGAGCTTCAGGTCTTTCAGCATGATTGTGATCATTTTTTAATTGCCAGCCTTTTTGCACTATATTCGAGTTAGTCCCTAAGGTTCTTTCCTGTAAGCGAAAGAAACACGTCCTCAAGAGACGGGCGCTTTATCGCAATACCGCTCACATGAACATGCTGTTCATTCATTACACTCATAATTCCAGCCAAAATTCCGTCGGGGTTCGGCGTTTTTATACGGAGGATACTGTTACGGGAATCTGAACCGACTGCGCCATCTGCCTCAACTACCGAGACAGCATCTACACATTCGCCCTGTCGCAGGGCAGCAACTAACGTATCGCCAACGCCAGCGGCAGGAGCGGTAATTTCGACCACACTTCCACCCATGCTTTGAATGAGGTTTTCAACAGTGTCGCACGCAGCCAATCGACCTCCGTCCATTATGCCAGCCCGCGAGCACAGGCTCTCCACCTCTTCCATGTAGTGCGAAGTGTAAATAACTGTAAGCCCTTGCCTGTTTAATTCCTTAACACCCTCGAAGATGTGATTCCTGCTTTGGGGATCGACGCCAACGGTGGGCTCATCTAGCAGCAGAAGCTCGGGGCGGTGCATAAGCCCTGCAGCAAGATTAAGTCGACGCTTCATTCCTCCAGAGTACTGTTCAACAAGGCTATCGGCGCGCTCCGTAAGGCCAACCAGTGCGAGCATTTCGTCAATGCGTCTCGCAAGTTCCTGATGCCGAATCCCGTACAGCTTTCCAAAAAAAGCAAGGTTTTCCCGCCCGCTGAGCTTAGGATAGATCGCAAGCTCCTGTGGGACAACGCCAAGAAGTCGTTTCTGTTGAGGGGTGCCCAGAAATCTTTTGCCAGCGAGCATAATGTCGCCAGAACTTGGCGCAATTATGCCAGCAAGCATACCAATGGTTGTAGATTTGCCGGCACCATTTGGGCCCAATAGCCCAAATATTTCTCCGGCTTTCACGTCTAGGTTTAGTTCTGACACAGCAATCTGCTTGGCGTAACTTTTGCTTAAGGCGTGTGTCTGTACAATTTCACCCTGTGTATTCATATGCCTGACTGGTAACCTCGCTGGCACGGAATGTAACTCTTTACGATACTACGCGCCATTAGGTACTCAAAGGTTCGCAAATTTCATTGATGGGCACTTGTTTTAAGTACCTCTTTCTAGTATAATGCAATTACAGTCTGCGCATTACCAACGGGCAGGCACAACAGACTGTTTCCGATCGGTACAATCGCGCCGCACGCGTCAAAAAATCCTTAGTAGATCGAGGAACCAGGGTGATCAGTGACGTGCAGCAAAGCCTCGCCGCAAATATCAAATTTCTTGATATGTCGGACATTGAGGTAGTTGAACATGCCCAGGAAGGTGACGACCTGGCTTCGGAATACCTGCTATACAAGTACAGGAACCTCGTTCGCACCAGAGTGAAGGCCTACTTCCTCGTGGGTGCCGAAAAAGAGGACCTTTTGCAGGTTGGAATGATCGGTCTCTGGCAGGCCATCATAGATTTCCGCAGCGATCGTGCAATTTCCTTCCCTGCATTTGCAAGAGTGTGTATACAAAGGCATATTATTACTGCCATCAAGACAGCCACTCGCCAGAAACAGATGCCCCTTAACACTTCCGTCTCGTTAGAAGTCCCCAGTGATGAAGCCCCCGTGGATTGGAGCCTGCAAGACATTCTTCCTGATACAGCCCCAAATCCTGAGGACATCGTCATTGTAGACGAGGACACGCGCGTACTACACGAGTCGCTTCAGCAGATACTCTCGGAATTTGAGTGGAATGTTCTCGCCGGATACCAGATTGGTAAATCGTACCGGGAAATTGCCATAGAGCTAAACTGCAAGACGAAGTCGGTTGATAACGCGCTAGCTAGAATTAAGCGGAAAGTGTCTGGTATGCCGCTAGGGCTTGCAAATCTTGCCCAGTTGTTTCTGCACCCGGCTTTGCGCTAACATAGCGTTGCATCGCTTTTAAACGGCGGACTAATAATATGAGTATGTTCGTAACCGTGTAGTTATGCATTTTGTAATTTAATACCCCCTGTATCCTGACGGGCACTCGCACCATAGTAACTTTAATATTTGATGTGAGCTAGATGCTCACCGTGCGTCTCGCGTAGCACTGAAATAGAGACTGGATGGTTTGGAATTGGTGGTTTGGCCGGTCGATACACCTACGATCATTTCTATTTGGCGGGTATAATCGCTTTAAACAATGTATGGAGTGAAGTATCTTGACATCTGTCTCGTCGGCGCCACCTGAGGTTGCCGAGAACATTATGCGGCTTCAGGCGTACGTTCCTGGCAAACCGGCAGAAGAGGTTCAGCGCGAACTAGGCATTGCTAGTATTGTGAAACTTGCCAGTAACGAGAACCCGCTGGGACCATCACCAAAGGCACAGGAGGCGGTTAGGTTACTGCTCTCCCGCATGAATATTTACCCGGACGGCAGCGCCCATGAACTTCGCACCGCACTGGCCAAATCGCTGGATGTTGATCCTGCCTGCCTTGTCTTCGGCAATGGGTCCGATGATATTATTCATTTGCTCGGCGTCACATTCCTCGAGCCGGGAGATACCGTTCTTCAGTCGGATCCATCCTTTGTGCGCTACGAAGCAGCAGCCATTCTTAATCAGGTGGAGTGTGTGGAAGTTACATGCACGCCTTCGTGGGAGTGTGACCTGGATGCCATGATGGCAAAAATGGACGCTTCCACGCGCCTGGTATTTCTCGCTAACCCCAATAATCCCACCGGAACGGCCATAAAATCTGCCGAACTTCAGCGATTTGTTGAGGCGCTGCCCCAGCGCGTAATCCTTGTGCTGGACGAAGCCTACTACGAGTATGCGCGCGATTTCGACTGGTACCCTAATGCGGTGAAGTGGGTTAACGAGGGGCGCAATGTAGTTATCCTGCGTACGTTCAGCAAGGCCTATGGTTTGGCGGGCCTACGGGTGGGGTATGGCATTATGCGACCAGAGGTTGCGCAGTGGCTGGAGCGAACGCGTGAACCGTTTAACGTGAACATGCTCGCACAGGCAGCTGCTGTGGCCGCCCTTAACGACACCGAATTTCTTGCGCTAACCCTCAATACCAACCGGCAAGGTCTTGCGATGATTGGTGATGCGCTCGTGGCGCTTGGCTTGGAGTACGTACCTTCTTATGGAAACTTCCTCTTCATTAATGTGGGGTTCGATGGCAAAACTGCTGCTGAAATGCTGCTGAAGATGGGCGTAATCGTTAGGTACAGCCCTCATTTTAAAGGACCAACGTGGATTAGGGTAACAGTGGGCACCGCCGATGAAAATGAGAGGTTTCTAGAGTCCTTGAAGGAAGTACTTGCCGCAGTTGCTAAGGGCTAACCACAATTTAATGTGATCTTAAATTGTCCTTAACAATGGCGCGGTATATTCTTGATTGAGCAGTTCGATGTGCGATCCCTATTATTGGATTGCATCCTCCATTTCCCCGGCAGTTTCTGCCGGGGTTTTTTTATGACAGGAGTATTGCTCATGCAGTGGGCTGGTATTGATCTTGCCTGGGGATCCGTCAACACCACAGCTGCGGTTATGCTGGAGTTCAAGGAAGGCAGTCTGGTTGTTAGCAGCTGGGCCGATGACCTCACTGACAATAGTTCTATCTGTTCCTGGCTGGCTGGCCAGGATAGGCAGGAGGGACTGGTAATCGGCATTGACGCACCACTAGTAGTTAGCAACTTTGTAGGAGAACGACCCTGCGAAACTACACTGCGCCGCTGTTTTGGCCGCTACGAGGCGGGACCGCTGCCAGCAAACCGCACGCTGTTTAAAAACGACGTGCGCGGTGAACGCCTTGTTCAGCACTTAGCCAGGTATGGAATAACACGTGGTGGTTCGTATTTGCCACGTCAGCAAAACGTCCGTACATGTTACGAGGTTTTTCCGCATACTGCACACGTTGCTCTGTTTCATCTTGTAAAAACACTGAAGTACAAGGCCGGGACTGGCAGGACACGGGAGACACGGCTCCTTGCCTACGAGCAGCTTATTGAGTACATTGCGAACGTCAATTTGGGTGGCAGCCCGCTAATGCCACCTAGCTGGCTCCGCGTGCCGCATGAATTGCGTGGAGCGCGTCTCAAGCGATTTGAGGATACAGTGGATGCACTCGTATGCGCGTTTACGGCCGCATACCTATGGTGGTGGGGGAACGGAGAGCGGTGCAGAATAGTTGGCGACGCAAATGGCGAACACATAGTTGTACCCATTACGCCGGAACTCGCTAGGTGCCTGGATCGGGTTGTTTAGCCGACGCAAAACAGCCATGGTTAAGTAGTTCTCGCTGGGCTTTTCCTCCTGTTTTCGATGGGGCGGAAGGCTCAAATAAAAAAACTGGGCACCACCCCTACCTATTCGGTGTGGGGATGGAGCCCAGTTTTAACGTTCATAAACCGTTCGCTAGTTCACCACTACGGCACCGGTGCCGGTTCATCGAACGGTGGTAGCCCCGAATCGTTGCCGATAGGGCCTTCGTCGATGGGTTTGCGATGAAACGCAACTTCACCCTGTTCATTAATGTAACCTTCAAGTGAATCGCCAGGTCGGAATGTACCCTTTAGTACCTCCTCTGCCAGCGGATCCTCTATAAGGCGCTGTACCGATCGGCGCAACGGGCGTGCTCCCAATGAAGGGTCGAAGCCCTCTTCTGCCAGTCGTTCGCGAAGTGCAAGCGTGCATTCGAGTACCAGATCCTGGGTGCGCAACTGCTTGTTGACGCGCTCCATCATAAGATCCACTATCTGGAGTATTTCGTCGCGCGTTAGTGGCTGGAAGACTATGAGTTCATCTACTCGGTTTATGAATTCTGGTCGGAAGGTCTTCTTAACCTCATCCAGCACTCTATTTCGCATAGCTTCCATCGCCTTTTCCTCAAGGCCACGACGCTCTGTATCACTTCGCAAGCCTAGCCCTCGCTCGGGACTGATGCGTGCTGCCCCCACGTTGGACGTCATGATGATGACTGTATTCTTAAAGTCTACCACACGTCCCTGGCTGTCGGTTAACCGTCCATCTTCCATTACCTGCAGCAGGATATTAAAGACTTCTGGGTGCGCTTTTTCAATTTCGTCGAGCAAAACAACACAGTACGGATTACGTCTCACAGCTTCCGTAAGCTGTCCACCCTCCTCGTACCCTACGTAACCAGGAGGTGCACCAACCAGCCTCGAAACGTTGAACCGTTCTGAGTACTCGCTCATGTCAATACGAACGAGGTTGTTGTCGTTGTCAAAAAGGAAGTGAGCAAGCGCTCTTGCGAGTTCCGTTTTACCTGTGCCCGTTGGCCCCATGAAGATGAATGTACCCATGGGCCGTTTGGGATCTTTCATGCCTGATCTGGCTCTACGTACAGCCTTGCTGACGGCCACAATCGCCTCATGCTGCCCAATAATTCGGTGATGCAGTTCGTCTTCCATACGCAGGAGTTTCTGTGTCTCAGTCTCCACGAGGCGCGAAACAGGAATTCCTGTCCACGACTGAACTATCTGCGCCACTTCCTCTTCGGTGACTATTCGCGGGAGTGCATCGCGTCGCTGGTTCCATTCAATTTCAAGCTGCTCGATATTGCGACGGAGCGACTCTTCCTTCTCCTGCAGGTCAGTTTCAGATTCACCCCATGCGCTCTTCTCTGCGATGGCGTTAATCTCTTTCTGAACTTCCACGAGTTTGGCTTTAGCTTGTCTTAACTCTGCGGGTGGCAGAGCATATTGCAGGCGTACGCGACTCGCGGCTTCATCAATTAGGTCGATTGCCTTATCTGGCAAAAACCTGTCAGTAATGTAGCGATCAGCCAATTGAACCGATGCATTTAGAGCGTCGTCGGTAATCTTAACCCTATGGTGGACCTCATAGCGCTCACGTAGCCCCTTCAAAATCTCCACTGCTTCATCCAGCGTAGGTTCGCTGACTTTAACTGGTTGAAAACGTCGCTGAAGGGCAGCATCGCGCTCGATATATTTGCGGAATTCGTCCAGGGTGGTGGCACCAATGCACTGAAGTTCACCACGCGCTAGAGCAGGTTTCATAATGTTGGACGCATCAATAGCACCCTCCGCTGCGCCGGCACCAACCAGAGTATGCAGCTCGTCAATGAAGAGTACGATTTCACCTTGTGCCTTGCGCACCTCTTCCATAACGCGCTTCATGCGCTCTTCAAATTCACCACGGTACTTGGTACCTGCAACCAGGCTGGCAAGGTCGAGAGATACAATACGTTTGTCTTTAAGCGTCTCGGGAACATCACCAGAAATGATTCGCTGAGCAAGCCCTTCGGCTATCGCAGTTTTGCCTACACCAGGCTCACCCAGAAGTACTGGGTTGTTCTTGGTGCGGCGGCTAAGTATCTGTATCACCCGCTCAATTTCAGTATGGCGCCCAACTACAGGGTCTAGCTTGTCGGTTCGTGCCAGCTCTGTATAATCGCGACCAAACTCGTCTAGCGTTGGGGTTCGCGACCTTGCAGCGCTTTTTGGACCGGCAGTGCTTGTACTTTCGGTATCCTGCAGAGCCATGACCTCTCTGCGGGTGCGCTCGAGGTCGACGTTCAGTCTTGCCAAGACCCGTCCTGCCAACCCTTCGCCTTCGCGAATAAGGCCCAGTAACAGATGCTCGGTACCAATATAGTTGTTGTTAAGGTGACGTGCCTCATCGTACGCGAGATCAATGACCCGTTTGGCTCTTGGGGTAAGCTGCATGTCCTGGCTCATGCGACCGTCGCCACGAGTAACCTGCCTCTCAATCTCGCTTCTTATTCTTCCGGGTGAAACACCCATACGGTCCAGAATCCGAGAGGCGACGCTGTCGTGCTCGCGCACGAGACCTAGCAGCAGGTGCTCGGTGGAGACATAGCTTTCACCGAGGCGGCTGGCCTCCTCTTGCGCGAAGAAGACAACCCGTCTTGCGCGCTCTGTAAATCGTTGCCACATGGCTATCCGAACCTCCTTGATTCTACCGGTGCGGTTCATGCCAGTTTAGTAGCGCGAAACCACAACTGCCAGACTAGACCGCCTGTTCATACTATAAGAGGCGACAGAGTGCGAGGAAAAGTTCCCCGCTCACCTATAATGGACCTCCCGAGCCTCTTCATAGACGCGAGGGGGTTATTGTTCATCACAATTCATCATGCTGAAGATTAGCCACCGAAGGCTTCTACCACTGCCTTAGTAATCTGACATGACGAATGATGTGGAATTACGGACTGATGCTCGACGATGAGCATTATCGGCCGATCTAATAGAAGTACGTTCTTCTGGTTTTCCGCGCCGACGGCACGTACTTGCTTCAAATGACCTGAAAACGCAGAGCCAAACGCTAATATGTTGGCCCGCATGAACACCTTAGACGCGCAATAACCGGTGGAAAATGTACTCCTAGTATTTATACGACTGGACGTTACACTTTTACCCCATCAACACTTGTAAGGGCGCGAAAGGCACTTATAATGCGTTGAGTTAGGTTACCAGGTTTGCCGTCCCCAATCCGCCGGTTATCGCAACGTGTCATCGCAATAACCTCTGCAGCCGTTCCCGTTAAGAAGGCCTCATCGGCGTTGTATACATCGTACAGTGTAATAGTGAATTGTCGGCATGTAATACCCATATCTTTTGCCAGGTCCATCACAACCTGGCGGGTGATTCCGGGCAGTGCCCCATCACTTGTAGGTGGAGTAATAATTTCGCCGTTTTTCACGAGAAAGATGTTGTCGCCAGTCGCTTCTGCAACATTTCCCGTCATGTTTAGCATTAGTGCCTCACCGGCACCCACGCGATTTGCTTCCATTTTGGCGGTGATGTTATTAATATATCTGCCCAGCGATTTAATTTGTGGATCTATGCACACCGCTGGTGGTACCCTTGTTGACGCCGTAACTACATCAAGGCCCTGATCATACATCTCCTGCGGATAGAGACGAAGTTGCTCGGTGGAAATGACAATTGAAGCATCTTTGGCGACCTGCCGGGGATCTAAGCCAAGGCCGACGCCCCTGGAGATAGTAAGCCGGATGTACCCGGATACCAGCGCGTTTGCACGAACTGTCTCAACAACGCGACTCTGCAATTGTGCATGATCGATATCAAGATTGATATCCAGGGCGTGGGCAGAGCGATAGAGCCTGCAAAGGTGTGGCTCCAGCCGGAAGATATTCCCGTTATAAACGCGAATGCCCTCAAACGCACCATCTCCGTAGAGGAAACCATGGTCATAAATAGATACGGATGCCGCTGCCTTTGGTGTAAGGACGCCATTAAGGTGCACCCACTGTTCTGCCGGCGTACCCGGTAGACCGTCGTTCATCAACTTACCTTTCACTTGGTGGCCAAAACAAGCCGCCGTCCTGGCGAATGCAATAGCATGAGTATACCACGCACACTACCGCGTACTCGTAAGTTGACGGGCTTTACTGTGCCACCGAGCAGTCTTTCCGTTAGCTGCGCGCATCCTGGTAACGAGCCCCCATTTTGGGCGATCTGTAACATCCACCACACCAAATGCAAAGTGCTCACCTATCGTAATTGTTGTGTCCGGGGTGCCTCCCCGTCCAGTGATTGGCTCGTCTCGGTATTCAAACCACAGGTCGCCAACAGAATATGGGCTAGCACATGCTTCCTGGATATACCTTGTATATAGCCGACCAGCGTCGTTCTGGTTCAGGGAGTTATAAGGGTAACGGCCATAGCCTCGATTTGGCCACGTTGGAGGGAAGCTGAATTCACCGCAAAGAATAGGCTTGTTCGATTTTTTGATAAGGTCTGCGAATTGCGCGTTAGCAAAGTGTTGATTGTAAAAGTCGTATCCTATAACGTCGCACCACGGCGCAATGAGGCTCCAGTCGCTGGAATTCTGCCACCACCCAACCGAGAGCCAGAAACCAAAGTAGAGGTGGTTGGGATCAATGCTCTTAACGGTATTGTACAGTACCTTGTAGTAGTAACTCGCACAGTACCGCCTCATCCGTTCAACATCCGATGCGGATGGCAACGGTGTTGAGGGTATCTCGGCGCTGCCTTGCGCTGCACCCCAGGCGTTGGCCATCTCTTTAAGATCTCCATGATAGATGTGGGTAAGAGCCCATGAAACAAGGGCGCTTCGGGCAGGCGTGGATGAGGGCTCGGCAAGGATTTGCGTAATCTCTTGGGTTGTAAAAATCTCGTCGAACTCGTTCCCTATAGACCAACCAACAACGTCTGGATCGCGAAGTAACGGAGTTATCTGTGCCCTAAGGTTTGCAACGAGAGCTGTGCGTACGGCAGGATTCCAAACGTCGGGATGCCGCACCAATATTGGCACGCCGCTGTAGCTTAGTACCGGGAAAAACGGTACCCCGGGAACCTCCGTACTCCACTTGCCCTCTCCACAAAATCCCCAATGCAGTAAACGCCTTACTGCCTGTTTATTAGCCTTCTCCTGCCAGCTACTACCATATTTGCGAATCATGTTGGCGATATTGAAATTGTACGCGCTGCCCGAATCGCCAACGCGTGCGCCGGACCAGGCCGGAGCGAATTTGCTGCTTTCCGTTGGCAGATTTTGAAACATCCACCTTCTGCCAGCAACTGGTGTACTGTCGAACCACAGTTGAGGTGCGGAGCATACTCCCACGTAATAACAGGGATTGCCCAGCGGTGTCATGAGCCACCATCGCCCATCGTGCTCCAAGGTTCTAAAGTAACCTGTAGGCGTCTCGTGCCATCCCAGGTCTGTTGTACCACCAAACTTGTCGCGGTGGGGTACTAGCGGCATGCGGGCGAGTTCGCTTTGTTCGTATTTTTGTGACGCTATAAGCTGTGCCGTTGTCTTTACCTTACCGGGCCACGTGGCATACACATTTTGGCCAAATTTGTCGATAAGCGGGCTTATGGCTTTAAAATCCACCGAAGGGGCAATCGTGAAGGTCGCGTCTATTATAATCTTTCCACCAGGTATCGGCTGCCAGTGCTGATCAGAGCCTACCTGAGGGTTAAATACCAGTAATCCTGGCAGCATATTTTTATCTACCAGGGTTGCCGCTATGTGGTTTGTATGCCCATTTAACGAGCTAGTAACGGTGACGCGCGTCAACTTTACCATGTACGTTGCTGGTGCATTTGCCCACGAAGGTACATGGTTGAACTGAATAGGGGCACTGTAGAGCTTGTAGCTACCGCTACTAGTGCCCACTAGGGCCCCATTTAATGTGAGAGCCGATTGGCTGGGAGTTAACGTTGCAATTACATGGTAGGGTAAGCCCACCTGCCAGTTTGGCGTTGTCGCAATAAACCTCCACCTGGTTCCATCGGCTGCACCTAGGATCAATTTGAGCGTGCCCAATGGGCAAGGAGCAGTGCCAGGCTGGCTGTTTTCAAAGTCAAGATAGTAGCCCCTGTTGCTGCCAAAGTCCATTTGGGAGGCGATAAGCAATCGGTTTTCTGGCACCTGCGCATTTGCAGGCTTATCTGGACCCAATACAATAATAATTGCGATAGCCGCGAGTAACGACGCTCTGCGAATTGGAACCATGGTTGTTCGCCTCTACGATGAAAATTTCGTGCTGCAGGTGGTTTGCCCAAGGTACATAACGGACCGAAAGGTTAGCGCCATCTTGTGTTTTGTGCAGCTAACTAGTAATCCTACGTTGTGGCTAGTTATTCCTTCATGTTAACTTCCTTATTTGCATAAGCAAACTAGTAGGCTGTGGCAAGGCATTGAAACTCTCTTAACGGGTATTATGTGTACCATGAACGACGTACAGCAGCTTCCACCGGCCAAAACTAACGGTGAACACGGCAAACGCAGGCGCTTAACACGAGCTATTAAGATTTGTCTTGGCATTGCGGCACTGTTGGTATTGTTATGGTGGATAGGGGTATTCGGTGGCAACGTTCGAGTGGTTACGCCTGGTGTTATGTACAGAAGTGCGCAGCTTACCGGAAATAACTACACTGCAGACACTGCCAGGTGGTTTGGCCACGGCTTTAGGCAAACCCTTAAGAAATACCATATCAAGACCGTGATCAATCTTCGTGGTGGTGGTATGTCTAATGACTACTACCGCGACGAAGTGCGTGAGACTCAGGCGCTAGGTGCCGTTCACGTGGATATACCTATGAGCGCGCGCCACCTTCCGCCTCCCAGCTCGCTGAAAAAGCTGATTCATGTGTTTGATCGCGATCCCTATCCCATGATTTTTCACTGTCAGGGAGGGTCCGATCGATCCGGGCTCGTGGGTACTCTGTTTCTTGCTATGAAAGAAAAAGTGCCCCTGAATCAGGCCGAGGATCAACAACTTACAATGCGGTACGGCCACTTTGGCTTTACGTCTACGGGTGCGATGAACAGGTTTTTTGACCTGTACCGGCAAACGGCTCACGGTATGGCGATTCGCCAGTGGATTTTACTGGAGTACCCGTCGGTGTACCTTAAAACAACGCACTCCCCCGATGCCAATGGACCAACCGATCAGCCAGCATCATCTGCTTCAAAGCAGTAATCTTCAATTTAGCATAGCCACTCAGAGGTAGAACCAGCTGATGAGGGTAAGGTGGCACCAGTGAGGCTCGGTGGTTGAGGAGAGTTTGGGGCGCCTAATGAGGAACAAGGAGCTCGAAATGGATTTCTGTGGAATGAACCGTTGGTTCAGCTTTAGCACTACAATGCTGGTCTGCCTTACAATGCACGCTGCCACGGCTAGTACCCCGGCGAACATACTTTCAACGGGGCAGCGGCTTACGCCGGTGGGTAGCGAAGTAGGCGTTGGCAGCTTTCCAGTAAACATGGCACTTACCCCGGATGGCAAGTACATTGTGGTAACTGATTCAGGATTTAGGCAGCATCTCACTGTTATCAATGCCGGAACTGGAAAGGTGGCGTCTGTTATTGGTACCGCTGCCGATGGTAAGGCTGGCCGGCTCAACCTGTATTACGGACTGGCTGCTTCACCTGAGATCCAGAAGGGCACTGGTGATTACTCCGTTTATGTGTCTAACGGATCAGCAGATACGATCACACGATACGATATTAGCCCGGATGGCATTCTTTCCCAGCCGCGACAGGTGCTAAAGGATACTTCGTCTAATCCAGCGGCGGCTGGTGCGGCTCGGCCAAGCTTTCCTGCAGGATTATGCCTCAGCAGCTATGGCAGGTATCTTTACGCGGCAAATAACGAAACAAGCCAGTACACCGACTACAAAGCATCGGTCTCTGTTTTTGATACACGCTCCGGCGAGCTAGTGCGTAAGGTGGTTGTGCCGGGCTTTCCGCTGGCTATCGCAGCAGTGACGGTTGGCAAATTTAAAGACCAGAAAGTTTACACCGCCAGCGAGTTGACGGGTACCGTTACAGATATAGGCGTTGCAGATCCTGCGGCTGCACGTGTGCTTCGGTCAATCAAAACCGGGGATCATCCTGTTGCCTTAATTCTCAATGCAAATCAATCTCGGCTCTTTGTGGCAAATGCGGGTTCCGATACGGTTTCCGAAATTGATACCGCAACCGACCACATCGTTGGCACAATCTCACTAAGAAGTAGTACTGGGCTGCCAGGCGTCACGCCTACTGGGCTTGCGCTTAGCCCCCACGGCAACCATCTGTATGTTACGCTTGCAGGGAAAAATGAGGTTGCTGTTGTCGATGGACCGCTCAATGGACGGCACCCTCGCGTCGTTGGAGCCATCCCAACCGGCTGGTACCCAACGGCAGTAAATTCCGTAAATGGCCACCTTTTCGTCCTGAATGCTAAAGGCGGCGTTTCGGATAACCCCAACGGCTCGCGCCGCGGCCCTGCCGGGCGGTGGGGCCACTACATTCTTAACATCCTTCAGGGTAGTGTGCAGGAGTTACCAGTACCAAACGCACAGAGTTTAGCCAAACTAACGCGGATTGCCGCCCGAAATAACGCTGCGCTCGAAAGCGCACCGCTGCCGCATACGGGCATCAAGCACATCATTTACATCATTAAGGAAAACAGAACTTACGATCAGGTACTAGGTGATCTACCACAAGGCAACGGCGATCCTGCCCTCTGCATATTTGGCAGGAAGATCACCCCTAACCTGCATGCGCTGGCAATGCGCTTTGTACTGCTCGACAACTTTTACTGCAGCTCGGAGGTGTCTCCAGATGGATGGAACTGGTCAACCTCCGCAAACGCTAACGATTACGTAGAGCGCAACGTTCCCTACAACTATAGCGGCCGCGGTCGCAACTACGATTTTGAAGGCGAAACAAACGGTATACCGATGCGTACTATTGGGAAACCCGATGTCGCCGCCTCGTCCGGTGGATACCTTTGGGATGATGCGAATAGGTCGCGAATAACGTACAGAAACTATGGCTTTTTCGTCTCGTTTGGCACTTCGCGGCAAATAAAATCCGGGAAGATTATCCTTCCGGCAAATCATCCTGTGGAGCCTACTCTGGTGGGCCATACAGATGACAACTTTCTACGGTTCGATCTTAGTTATGCAGATAGTGACGCCTGGGTTAAATACCACTGCCCCGCACCAAAGCAGATGAAGACATACGGTGCGCACCATGAAACGTGCCGCTTTAACGAATGGCTGCGAGAGTTTAAGGGCTACGTACGACACCATAACCTTCCCGCACTGGAGATGGTGCGTCTCATGCGTGATCACACCGATGGTACCAGCCCCGGCCAGTCCACGCCATCCGCAATGGTTGCCGACAATGACTATGCAGTTGGTGAGCTAGTTCAGGCTGTAAGCCACAGCGCGTACTGGAAGTCTACAGCAATTTGTGTTGTGGAAGATGACGCACAGGACGGATATGACCATGTTGACTGCCATCGCAGTGAAGCTTATATCATAAGCCCGTTCATCCGCAAGAACAGCGTAGATCACCACTTCTACAACACAGTGAGCATGCTCCACACAATGGAGAGCCTGCTACACATGCCGCCACTCACGCGGTTCGACGCTAGTGCACCCGTTATTCACGACTTTACAAGTTCGCCTACGAATGATGCACCCTTCGTTGCACTGTTACCAGCACGCTCGGTGATTTCGGCCGTGAGCGTTGCTACTGCCTATGGAGCTCGCCGCAGTGCAGCTATGGATTTTGCCGAAGCCGATGCCAATCCTGAGCAGACATTGAACAAGATTATCTGGCGCTCGGTGCGCGGCCGCAATGCGCCAATACCGGCAGTTGTTCACAATCTCGATCGCGTGTTAGCTAGAAAGTAAGCTTATATTCGCGCAGTTGAACCCGGTATACTCGCTTCTGCGTCCCTATCAATCGCAAGGCTCAGCAGGCATGAACTCTTTCGCGTGCTGAGCCAACAAACAGTGTGGTGAACTGCCGCAAACCCGCATTTACACCAGCAGAGCACAAAATGTGCGTTCGCTAGATAAAAAGTGTTGACAGGAGAAACCAAAACTGTTACAATGCATCCCGGCGCCTCCCTCAACCGGCGTCGGCTGCACAATGCCTTGCAAAGGGCAATACTAACTGTACGATTGCAGTGAACAACGATTTTCAATTTTGAGCCGAGATCTGTTCGCAAGTTCCCGGTTCACCCCGAGGTTACCATAGCATGGCAGGCGGATCCTTTATCGGTCTGGACATTGGTTCGAACATGATTAAGGTGCTGGAGGCTCGAGGCAGCAACGGCCGCATCGAGATAACGGCTCTTGGTATGGAGCAAACTCCGCTCGACGCGTACGACAATGGCGTTATACTGGATGCCCATCTGCTTGGGCAGACGGTCAAAGCACTGTTAAAAAAATCCGGTATCAGCAGCAACCAGTGCGTAAGCGCTGCTAACAGCAGTGCATCCGTTGTTGTGCGAGTAGTCGACATGCCCGCGATGAATGACTCCGAACTCGCGGAGCAGATCCGGTGGGAAACAGAGCGTCAGGTTCCATTCCCGATGTCCGACATCATCATGGATTACCAGAAGGTGGAGCGGCCAGAATCTGTTGATGGTGCCAACGTTGAAGTGGTATTAGCCGCCGCCCAACAGGAGTACATAGATCAGCACGTTGAGGTAATCTTTGCCGCTGGTCTTAAGCCAAAGTACATTGACGTGTCCCCGCTGGCAATTGCGCGTGCACTTCTTGACATTGGGCCGGAGGCTTCCCAGGCTTTAGGCCATACCGTGGTCATTGTCAACGTAGGTGCATCGAACACCGAAGTATCCATCTATCGCGACCGACTGCTAGCGTTCTCCCGATCCGTACCTATGGGCGGTGATATGTTCACCAAAGCGATCGCTGATGGACTCAACTTGAGTGTTGCGGCCGCAGAGACCCTTAAAAAGGATATCGGGGAGGTCCTTTTCGACGCAAATGCCGTTACTCCTGCAGGTGGTGATGACGTCGGTGGTGGATTTACCGACTTTGGTTCACCTGGTGGATTTATGGACTTCGGTGCTCAGCCGGATGCCGGCGCACCATCCGGGCCTGTTAGTTCACCATCGGGCCGGATGCCCTTTGACTTTTCAAATCCAACTCCTCCGCCATCCACCCCGTTCGATTTCGCTGCTGAGGGCGGAGCCGACGGTGGTCATCCTGATGACGCGCAGCATACCGATCCTGTTGCCCCAGCCGCCACTCAATCGGCCGAGCTGGCCGCAGTGCCGTCATCGGACGTCTCGGCGGATGCTCAACGAGTTCAGGTGTTCAATGCAATAGCTCCTCTAGTGGCAGAGCTCGTTCAGGAGATTAAGCGCTCGCTAGACTATTACAAGTCACGCGTGGGTGATGCACCAGTTCACGAGGTGCTGTTAGTAGGCGGAACTTCCAAGTTGCGCAAGCTTTCCGATTTTGTTCAGGCAAATCTTGGTATTCCAACCCGAGTAGCCAATCCGCTCCAGAACGTCCAGGTCTCCTCCAAGAATTACTCGCATGATTATCTGGAAGAGGTGGCGGCGATGTTTCCGGTAAGCCTTGGGCTTGCCGTGTATGATTTGCTTGGTTCTCCGCCGGCAAAGCGGCGCAAAAAGTAATTCGAGTGGGGGCGCGGGTCCCTACCGATAGCCAACAGGAGTGAAGCTCGATGCTACGCATCAACCTGCTACCATCCTATATCTACGAAAAAAAGACAAAAGTCGCTCACGTTGCAGCGGCTCTGCTATTGATGCTCGTTGTGCTTGGCGGATGCCTTGCGTGGGCATTGGCTGCATCTGGCACGAAAGCAGCTGCACAGAAACGTCTCGATGCCGCGAACAGCTTTCAATCGCAGTACACAGATATAGATACTCAGATTAACACCGTAAAGACGCAAGTCGCTGCTATTCAGGCAAAACAGGACTTCATTTCCGGATCGCAGACATATAACACCTCGTGGCCGGTTGCAATTGATGCCGTGGCGGAGGACGTGCCGCCATACATACTGTTGAATAGTCTAAACGTCTCTGCGGCCGATCACCACGTAGTTACTTTGTCCGGCTTTGGTCAGCACGAGATGGATCTTGCACGTTGGTGGATCGCCCTACGTAACGATACATTCAAGTTCACCAATGTCTTCATAACGCTTCCAGAGCATCCATATCCAGCCGGTGGCACGCAAGCTGGCGGTGCTGGTGGTTTCGGCTTCGGAGCAGGTATGATGGGTGGTAAGCGAGGCGGCATGATGGGTGGACCTCCAGGCATGATGGGTCCCGGTGGACCGGGCATGGGTATGATGGGTCCGGGCGGGCCAGGTATGGGTATGATGGGTCCCGGTATGGGTATGGGGGGCGGTGGCTTTGGTAACGCTCGTAATACGGGCACGGCTACGGCTTCTGAGGTTCAGGGCCGCAAGGGCTACGACTTTACCGCAACGCTTATGCTTGTAGACAAACTCGCACCTCCAACCACGGCACCGACATGGACTGGTGTTCCCGCACCAAGTACTGCTGGTTCATCGGCAACAGGCATGGGTGGTATGGGCATGGGTATGATGGGCGGACCTCCTGGTATGATGGGCGGACCACCGATGATGGGTGGCCCATCCGGGGCTCCAGGTGCGATGCCTCCTGCTGGTGGATCAGGAGCGGGAGATTAGTCAATGATTAACAAAGCTCAAAAATGGCATATCTGGCTCATATCGGGTATCGCCAGCCTTATAATTTTCCTCGTAGTTTTCTTTGTAGCTATTAAGCCCGCCAATGATGATGCAGCATCGCTTGCAAGTCAGGCCGCAGGCATAGAGGGCACCGGTGGCACTCAGGAAGCTGTAGTGCAGCACCAGGGCGATCTAAGAAAAGCCAAATCAGATGCGGTGAAGGCAAAGGTAGACTGGCAGGTTAATTCTGTCAAGTACATGCCACAGCTTCCGTTCAGCAAGAGTGATAAACCCGGCGACCTTATCAACATCTATGAGTTCCGGTCAGTTGACGGGAAGCCTGGTTTTAAATCTGTGCCAACCGTTTGGGGAACCTGGATTACGAACTGGTACAAAGCGCAACATAAGGACGGGGTGGACCTGGCTCCAGGTACTTCATTTCCAATACCAGCTTACTCCAGTGATCCCAATCAACTAAGCGACATCTCTTACCTTACGTTTCCAAGCGCAGCGACATCGTGGAACGTTGCAGTCTACTGCAAGACATTTAGCGATGCGCTTGCGCATTTGAAGCGATTCAACTCGATGCGGGACCATGGCATGCCGGTTATCGACAATATTAGTCTCACTGGTCACAGTCCCGACCTGTTACTAACGTACAGCCTCAGGCTCTACGTAATTCCTGGTCAGATGCCACCAGCTCAGGATCCTCGCATTCAGCTTTCTAGCGGTTCCGCTGGTGGAGGTCGCGGAATGGGTGGCATGGGTATGGGTATGATGGGTGGACCTCCGGGAATGATGGGTGGTCCTCCCGGTATGATGGGACCTGGCGGTCCGCCTGCAGGCATGATGGGCCCCGGTGGCCCGCGTGGCAAGCGTGGTGCTCCTTCTGGTGCTGGTGGAATGGCAGGGCTTAAGTAGATGAGTGACCGGAGAATGAAAATGACATTCAATTCGGGATTACGATTTGGGTTGTTAGCTGTTGCTAGTCTTGCGTTTGCTGGGCTAGCAGGATGTGGAGGAAGTAGTAGCTCTACCGATAGCAGCGCATCTACAGCAAGTACCTCCGCACCCGCTATGCCTGGTGGTGGTATGGGCTATCCTGGGGGAATGGGTGGATACGGTGCCACGACGACTGCAGCCGCAACACCCGCACCAGTGGTGAAGGTTAGCCATCCCGCGACCTATCATTACAGCCAGGACCCATTCTATGTGACCTGGCGCAGAAAGCCACTTCCACCAGATCCCTTTATGCAGGTTCAGCCGCTTCAAATTGCAACCACTACCGTGGAGGCTCCTCCCAGCGAGCCGGTACACGTTAAAGAGGTCGCAGACCGTCGTGTTGCTGGTATTCTGACAGGAAAAGGTGTTTTCGCAATTCTTGAGCGCGATGGCCAGAGTGAGATTGTGAAGCCAGGCAGTATTACCAGTGATGGATATAAAGTAGTGGCCATCACTTCTAATTCCGTTAAGCTGCGAAAGCAGGACGGTAACATAATTGTTACTCAGGACGTCCCATTGACAGACCAGTCTACGAATGCGGTTAGTCCTGGATTTCAGCAAGGCGGTTTCGGTGCACCGGGGTATGGTGCGCCAGGTATGGGCCAACCAGGGTTTGGAGGGCCAGGCGGGCCGGCGGGCAATCCCAACGGCAATGGTGGAGCAAATTAGTGGGTTGGTCTAACTCGAGCACTAAAGTGTATTTCGATGTACAGGAGACAGCAGAATGATTACAAGAATGAAAACAGATC
>JAJZFK010000402.1 GCA_021805405.1 bacterium | reverse complement strand
AATTTGGTTTTCCGGTCTACATTGGCATGATACCGCGGGCAGTGCTCTACCTTATGGCACCACCACATACCGCACTGTTAGTATTCTTCTATATTGCGGCAGTCCCGCTATGTGTTGCGGTGTTGGTAGGCATTGTGCCCGCCTGGCACAAAGGCATGAAACTAACAGTGGGATTTAGCATTCTATTCTGGTTTACGGCGGCAATGTGGCCGTGGCAGAATGCGCGTTTTCTGTTTCCTATCGTTCCCTTTATGCTCTTGTTTGCTGCGCTTGCATTACAGCAGCTCTTTGATAGAATTCCGGCCCCAAACGCACGAATGGCGTTGGGGGTACTATGCACGACAGTGCTGTTTGGCTATTATGGCAGCGTATTATCGCGCAGCATAACCAGTGAAAAGGGAAGTGGGATTACAGGCTACTCGTTTGGGCGAACCGTACCAGAGGCAGGCTTTTACGCCGCCTGTGCCTGGCTCAAGCACAATACTCCTCGTAACACTCTCGTAATGGGCAAACCTGCATACCTGCTCCATCTTTACACTGGCCACCCAACCACTCAAATTGAGCCTACAAACAACGCCCGCGTGCAGGAGAAAGCCTATATGTCGCATCACCACCTGGGTTACCTTGTTGAAGACAGCTGGCCATTCGGCTTTGTTACGCACATAATACTTGCCCCCTACTTCAAACGGTACGGCACCCACTGGCAGCTCGTTTGGGAGGACACCAGGTCAGGTGTAAAGGTATGGAGGCGAATAAGCGGAGTTTCAAAGTAGAAACCGGGGGAGAGAATCGCTCTCCCCCGGTTTTTGATTAGATTTTTCGATTAAGGTAGTAGTTTGGATACCAGTGAATTCATGGAATTATTGGCCGTGTACAGTGCCGCCACACCGCTCTGTTGAAGCTGGGTAAGGTTTGCCAGGTTAGTACTTTCCTGAGCAACGTTGACATCCATGATTTGTGAAACCGAAGCAGTGAGGTTAGTCACCGACGAACTCAGATAGTTTTGCGTTGCAGTTAACACATTGTTCTGGAAATTGCCAATACTCGCCGCATAGGTGCTCACCTGTTGCGCGGCTGCCGTTGCTATCTGCACAGCGTTCGCAGCACCACTAGGTGTCGTCACGTTAATGGTATCCAGGTTTTGGCCAGAGATAACACCTGTTCCGAGGTTCCCGGCGGTCATGTTTTGAAAGCTGAAACTTGCAGTTTGGCCCGAATTTGGCCCTATCTGGAATGTGGCCGCATTGCTGGCTACCTCGCCTACCTGAACGTTACTCGTACTGGTGGTGTTGCCGGCTGGTGTGAGTGTTACGGAATTTCCGTAGCTGTCGGTAAGCAGTAATCCAGATGTTCCTGGCGCCTGTCCCCCTGTAAACGTGGTTGTTACTGCCTGGGTATTGTTGTTAATTTCCGTCATGGCAGTGACACTTGCCACCGCGTTGGTGCCGTTTGCTACGCTGGCTCCCCCGCTCGTTATGAAGCTGCCGGTTTCACTCTCGTTCACTGAGAAGTTTGAACCGTAATTCTCCTGCGTCAGGACAACGTGCCCAGAAGAAAAGCCAGCGGTTACCCCAGACACGTTTGCAACGCTGTTAATATTGTTCATCATCGTTTGAACAGAGTCACCAGCATTAACATTAACGGTCTGTCCGTTTATAGTAATACTTCCACTGGTGGCAAACGTCGCACTGGTACTGGCATAAGAGACCGAACCTGTAACTGTCGCTGCAGTGGCAGCCTGAGTAACCGTGACAGTGACCGGCCCGTTCTGGGTGATGCCATTGCCGTAGGTACCCCCGAACGAGATGCCGCTGATATCACCACTATTCGTGACGCTCGCGGTGGTGCCTGCGGAACCATTAAGGAGGTTCTTGCTGCCATAGTATGTGCTGCCTGCAATATTGTTTAAAGACTGCAATGCCTGCTGGATAGAGGTTTGATCTATGCCCGCGTTAGATGGATTTGCCTGAGCATCAAGAGCGCTCGTCTTAATATCGTTTACCAGCGTACTTACTTGCGTTACTGCAGAAGCCGTGGTCTTCATCATGTTGTTTGAGTCCTGGATATTCGAAATGGACTGGTTCATACCATCAATCTGAGATTGAAGGCTGTTGGCAATTACGAATCCAGAAGGATTATCCGAAGGAGAGTTTATCTGTAAGCCTGTACTAAGGCGCTGAACTGACTGCGCTATCGCCTGGTTCGTTTGCCCAAGGTAATAGGTCGCTACCATCGCGTTAAGGTTTGTTAAAAGCGAGAAATCCATTTTCTACCCCTCCATACGGCTCGTGAGTCGAAGTCATGCGGCAAACCAGCCGTGTGCTGCATTACCGTGCATGTGTATGTTTCCGCTATGAGGGGATGTGCCTGCTAAGTGCAATTACTAGGTTAGGTGCACTTATAGGTCTCAATGGAAAAAGCCCGTAAAACTTCGCGCAGTAGAGTTACCAGTTCACGAACTGTTCGGCCGATATCAGGTAATTGAACGTGCATCATAACGAGCTCGGTAACGGCATAAGCTCATTGGTGTTCGATAGTATGTTCAATTTGTCTCTCTGTTCCGTTAAGGGGTTTGAAGCAATGGCGCTTCAAACCCCTTTTTCTTTTATCGAGCGCCATTCACACGTACCAACTGCCAGTCACTAACCAACGCCGCTCAAAGTGCGTACAATCGTGGTGGTAAAATAGTTGGTGATGAAAAATGTGAAGCCCCACAACCAACAAACAGGCGGCTCGCGTAACCCTTACGCACATTCACGCCTTCTAACTACTCTGCTGGAGGACGCGTATGGTCCACCCACCCTGAAACAGGGTCGACTGGAGCCGCTAGATGAGCTGATTGCCTGCATTCTCTCACAGCACACATCCGATCTCAACTCCATGAAGGCATTTGAAACCCTCAAATCCCGGTATGCCACCTGGGATGAAGTCGCTCATGCGCCAGCAGAGGAAATTGCAGACGTTATACGAAGCGGAGGACTTGCAAACAGCAAATCCGTACGCATTAAGGAAGTCATAAACGTCATCTATGCCCAGCGCGGCGAATATTCATTGGAATTCCTCCGTACATTAAGCGATACCGAGGCATGGCAATGGCTTGAAGCTCTACCTGGGGTTGGACCTAAAACGGCGGCAATCGTACTCTGTTTCGCCTTATTTCGGCCGGTTATTCCGGTAGATACACATGTCTTTCGAGTAGCATGGCGGCTTGGCCTCATCGAAAAGCGACTTGGCGAAGGTAAAGCTCACTTCGCGCTGCTGGAAATGGTGGAACCAGAGCTTGCCTTCCGCTTTCACGCAGCGCTTATCAATCACGGACGAGGTGCATGTAAGGCACCAAAGCCGCGCTGTAGTGATTGCCCAATCACTGAGCACTGTACATACTTTGCCTCAAACGTGGCACACCAACCGGCGGCACTACCTGGTAAGTAGCCAGGACTGCAATGCGGAACCACAGCTTGCAGGTATATTCTTAATCAAACAAGAACTAGTGTGTTAACGTAGCTTCTAAATAAGCAGCCCATTGGAGTGCCGGACTACATGAATTCTCACCGTCTTGACGATAACACTGTTCTTAACGGGCGTTACCGAATATTGCGATCGCTGGGCCGCGGCGGCATGGGTACCGTTTACCTTGCAGAGCATGAACAGCTGCGCACGCTGCTGGCCATAAAAGAGCTTGAACGGTCTGCGGGTGAGGACGGGCCCGAAGAATTTAAGGGATATGTGCAGGAAGCTACACTGCTTGTAAAGTTGAAGCACCCTAATTTGCCACAGGTAACCGATGCGTTTATTGAGGGCGGTCGGTTTTACCTCGTTATGGACTATATAGAAGGTGTTACACTCGAGTCTCTAATACGCCAATCCGGTACAACAGGCTTAGATTGTGCCCGTGTTGTAGATTGGTCGCTTCAGGTTGCGGAAGTGCTTTCCTACCTTCACCAGCAGGTACCACCCGTAATTTTCCGCGACGTGAAACCTGCCAATATCATGCTTCAACCGGACGGCATGGTTAAGCTCATCGATTTTGGAATTGCACGCAGATTTAACGAGGGTGCAGGCAAGGATACCACCCTGCTTGGAAGCGTGGGCTATTCACCACCAGAGCAGTTTGGTAGACAGCAGACAGACATGCGGTCTGACATCTTCGCATTCGGTGCAACTATGCATCACCTGGTCACCGGTGTAGATCCCTCTCACCATCCATTCAAGTTCAAACCTGCCAGCCAGCTAAACCCGGACGTACCACCGCAACTTTCAGAGCTTATTGCGCGGTGCGTACAGATTGACCCGGAGTCAAGGCCCGCCAGTATGGAAGAAGTCTTTCGCGAGCTAGGTACTATCCGCGACAGGCTCACCCGTACCCTCACCACCCAGATGCTCTCGGATACAGGTACCGCGCGCACAAGCCCTCCAAAAATCAACAGCGCCACACTGGCTACGCCACGGCAGGAAGCATCCAGGTCGCTTCCAGTAATTCTAGGCAGCGTAATTGCCCTGTTATTACTGGCAGGTGCAGCACTGTTCGTGTGGAAGAATGAGGCAACCGGGCGTCGCCCAAAACCCCAGGGTACCCACACTGTTGTGCAACCATCAACGACGGTCGTGACGGTACCCTCCAGTAACACGCAGGCCGCACCGTCGACCTCTGGCGGAACTGCACCGCCAGCGCGGGATACATCTACCGTGACGACCTATCCTATGACCGTGCAGCCAGCCAATGGCACTATGCTGCTGCAGGTTAGCGTACAGGCCAGCGTACAGGGACATGCCTCCTCTACCGCTACGGTTGCAGTGTTCTTCTACTATCCGGATGGAACACCTGTGATGGCTACAGATCCACACAGTGCATTTGCAAATCCCGACGGGCAGCTTAGCCTTGCAGAACAGCATGTAGTTACCAGTGACTCCCAGGAATTTGACGATACACTGGGGTTCCCACTGTCCCAATTTCCGGCCGCATTGT
>JAJZFK010000089.1:17733-20062 GCA_021805405.1 bacterium | reverse complement strand
GCCGGGAATCGCCATCTAGACCCGTTTTTTGTAATGCGCAAATGGGACCGGCAGAAATACGCGAATACTGTGCACCATCGGTAGAGGTCAAGAACGTACTTAAGGCCGCAATACAGCAACTAGGGCTGTCAGCTAGAGCCTACGATCGCCTGCTGAAAGTAGCCCGAACCGTTGCAGACCTGGCTGGCAGTACAAATATTGAAGTGGAGCACATCGTAGAAGCAACAACCTATAGAAGCCTTGACCGCAAATTCTGGGGCGGCTAACTTCAACCTGCTTCATTTATTTAGGGTAGCCGATGCTAGAAAGCTACCCTAGTTTTCCCCTCGTTACATTATACAACCCCACTCCATTGCTGCCAGGCCAGCATCACCTAGTACATTCTTTTACGCTACGTAACTAATTTCCGTCTATTAGCGGATATCAACTCGCACATAACCCCTCATAATAGTTTCATCAAAACAATACTAACCTTAGAGGTGGATGAATGTCGACGATCGTGTCTAAGTTGCCGGAAGAGGACTTTTCGAATCCGCTCGAAAGGCTGAAAGACTCACATAGGCGAATCGAAAAGTTTCTTGACTTAACGTTGGTTCTAGCATCAAAAACAAGCAGCATTCCTTCACCCGCCGACAGGGAACACCTGAATGTTGCACTACGATATTTGCGCAAGGGACCAAGAACGCACTCGGAGGATGAAGAAATATCACTATTTCCACGACTTCGTGAAGTTACGAAATGTGAATTAACTCCGGAGTTGTTGCGTGTCAACACACTAGAAGATGAACATAACGCCGCGGCTCACTCTCACAGGCTTGTAGAAGAGCTGTTTGAACGCTGGCTGCGTAATGGACCGTTGAACCGCGACCAACACAAGCAGATTGTTGAGTTGACACGCTTGTTGCGCGAGGCGTACCGAACGCACATTGAATTTGAAGACACGGTGCTGTTTCCACTTGCCAGTAAATTGCTTTCAGATGAACAACTCGACGCAATGGGTTTGGAGATGCTTAGGAGGCGCGCACGTGCGTCTGCAGTCTCAAATAGCCATTCAAAATGCACGGCACGACGAAAGCTGAACTACAGTCCGTCGATTTAACACGATAGAACAAATCAAGAGAAACCAGGTGGTCCAAGATAGTGACAACCATGAACCCATCACCAGCCCAGTCTGCGAAAATTCCCTACACTACTTCGGATTTCGCGACGAGCCCATTTGTCGCATTCTACGAGGTAACTCGAGCCTGCGACCTTGTCTGTAAACATTGCAGGGCTTGCGCACAGCCAGTATCGCACCCCCACGAGCTTACAAACTCTCAATCGCGTATGTTGATCGATCAGTTCGCTTCCTTTCCCAAACCGCCCACTCTCATTTTTACAGGTGGTGATCCAATGAAGCGGCCCGATATATTTGACCTCATCTGGCACGCAACTACCGCAGGGCTAACGACGGCAATGACACCATCTGCTACACCACTGGTTACGCTAGAGGCCATCAAGCGGCTAAAGGACGCAGGAATCAGTAGACTTGCAGTGAGCCTGGACGGTGCAGATGCTGCAACGCATGACGTTTTTCGTGGCGTTCACGGAAGCTTCGACCGTACAATGGAAATCCTTTCTAATGCGGCGTCTGTAGGGCTAACTACCCAGATTAATACCACGATCACGCGTCGCAATTTCCATCAGATTAACGACATAGCGGATCTCATTGCAACGAAGAAAATTGTACTTTGGTCGGTATTCTTCCTGGTGCCAGTTGGCCGAGGATTAGCGGAACAGCGCATACGGCCCCATCAGTATGAAGATGTCTTTGAAATGCTTTGGAACCAAGGTCTAAAGCAGGAATACGCTATAAAAACGACAGAAGCACATCATTATCGGCGATACTCATTGCAGCGGTTGGGAATTGAGCCTGAAAATAACGGCTTCGATTTTGCTTCACACGGTGCCCAACTTGCCAATCGTCCTATTAAGGATAGAATCCAACGAGCGCCGCTCGGCGTAAACGACGGTAAGGGATGCATGTTTGTTAGCCATACAGGCGCCGTCTATCCAAGTGGCTTCATGCCAATATCTGCCGGTAAGTTTCCACGTCAGTCTATCGTGGACGTTTATCAGCAGAGCGAAATCTTTAAGGCGTTACGCGATCCCAATCAGCTCCAGGGCAAATGCGGCCAATGCGAATACCGCAGTATCTGTGGTGGCAGCCGCGCCCGAGCATTCTGTGTAACCCGCAATCCCCTAGCTGCCGAACCAGATTGTGTTTACATTCCAGCAGCGCTAAGAACGGAGTCAGTATGTTAAGCGTAAGTAATCTGCTATGCGATCA
>JAJZFK010000089.1:0-17723 GCA_021805405.1 bacterium | reverse complement strand
GGCAGCAGATCGACAAGGACCACCTAGACCAGTTGTAGTATGGGGTGTAACACGGGCATGTAACCTGCGATGTGTTCACTGTTATGCTTCGGCGACACCAGGACCAGCACCAGACGAGTTGACGCACGAAGAGGGAATTGCACTTCTAGACGATCTGAAGGGTTTTGATGTACCCGCAGTGCTATTTAGTGGTGGCGAACCGTTGTCTCGACCCGATACACCTGAGCTAATAGGATATGCGTCATCAATTGGTCTAACAAGTACGCTCTCCACAAACGGTTTACTAATTGATGATCAAATGGCGGACAGACTTGCAAGTCTAGGGCTTAAATACGCTGGAATCAGCATCGACGGAATTCCATCTCGCCACGATAAACTTCGTGGTATGCAGGGAGCCTTCCAGCAGACGCTGGCGGCCATAGATCGGTGCAGGGCACGAGGCATAAAGGTGGGAATGCGGTTCACAGTCCACGGTCTCAATCGTTACGACCTCGATGCCATTTTCGATTTGTGCCTTGAGCACGACGTGCAGCGTCTGTGCGTGTATCACCTGGCATACTCGGGTCGCGGTGGAAGCATGCAAAAAGTTGACCTAACAGCAACACAAACACGCGATGTCGTCGATCGCATATTCGAGCGCACCAAGGCAAGCCAGCGCGCGGGCCGAAACCTTGAGGTACTCACAGTAGATAATCACGCAGATGCGGCCTACGTGTTAATCGCGTTGGAGCAATCCGATCCCGAGCGCGCGGCAACTGTACACGAACGACTTGCCGGAACCGGGGGTAATAGATCAGGATGTAATATTGCCGCTATCGACCCAACCGGCAACGTTCATTACGACCAGTTCACCTGGTACTACAATTGCGGTAACGTTCGGGAGAACTCGTTTAGTAAAATATGGACCGATGCTACAGACGAACGCCTGGCAATCCTTCGTGATCGCCGCTCGTTTCTACCAGAGCGTTGCCAATCCTGCCGGTTCGTAGATGTGTGCAACGGTAACCTTCGCACAAGAGCTGAGGCAGCCACTGGTAACTGGTTGGGTATGGACCCAAGTTGCTACCTCACCGACCAGGAGATTGGTCGCGTTCAAGTTGAAGCAGTAGGTTCTCGCTAGCCTAATTAAGCAAAACTGCTCTGGCCGGGTTGAGATTCCTGCAAGTACAGGGGTTTCAGTCCGGCTTTCGACGTTCCACGTGAAACCTCCAGGCCAGCTTTACACGTCGATCACATGAGGACGGATGCTTTTACAATATCTAGTTGACCAGCGGCTAATCGAGCTAGCGTATCTGGGATTTCATTGAGTGTAATCCGTGTGGTTATAAACCGTTGTGCGTCTACTTCCAAACTGGACAGCAACTGAAGTGCTTTTTGAAATGAACGCGGTGTGTGATGAAACGAACTCCGTAGGGTCACTTCATCATAGTGCAATCTGGAAGTATCAATCGAAATGGTTGTACCAGATGCGCATCCACCAAACAGATTGACCATTCCTCCCTTTCTTACAATTGATATAGCATCCGACCATGCAGCGGGCGAACCTATTGCCTCAATTACTGTATCTGCTCCTCGGCCGCAGGGTGTTTGGGATCGCACACGCTCAACAATATCTATACATTCGTCTACATTAATTGTGTCGACGGCCCCAAATTCATAGGCAAGCCTTAGCCGTGCTTCTCGCCGACCTACGGCAATTACTGTACACCCGGCTATTACACACATGCGCACAAACATTAGCCCAATAGGACCCAATCCTAGCACAACAACTGATTGCCCGGCTGCAACGGGTGCGACCTCAAGCCCCCGCACCACACACGCGAGCGGCTCGCACATTGCAGCACTCTCAAGCGGCGTTCCCGCGTCGACAGCCAGCATATTTTTGGAAACTATTCGCGAAGGAACGATTGCCTTTTCTGCAAATGCTCCATTAAAAAACAGAAGGTTTTCACATAGTTCCTCGCGACCAATGCTGCAATAATAACACTCGTCGCATGGCGCAGAATTTGCGACAACAACGCGGTCTCCCACCTTCCAGTGGCTAACCCCAGTGCCAACTGCGTCAACAATACCAGCAAATTCATGTCCAAAAAGTGCCGGCGGTCTAATCATCCGAGCGTGTTCGCCACGACGGTAAACCTTTACATCAGTACCACAGGTGAGGGCTCGTTCAATCTTTATTCGCACCTCTCCCTTAGCAGGTTCACCAATGTACACATTCTCAAGTACAACTCGCTCCTTGCCGTGCAACACAACTGCTTTCATTGTTTCTGACGTCATGGTACGGAAACCAGAACTTTTAAAACCCCTGCCACGGGTCTTGATGCTGTTAAAAGGGCCTCATTAAGCTGGTTAAGCGAAAATCTGTGCGTTATCAGGTCGTCCACCGAGTAATCACCGCGCCAAATCATGTTAGCAACCGCTTCTTGACTAGCAATATCGCTACTATAAGAGCCGATAATCGTCTTTTCGTTCACGCACACCTCGCCTGCGTCGACTTCAAATAAGTCGTTCATACGCGTTTGTGCAAACAACAGGATCTTGCCGCCCTTCCGTACATTGCGAATTGCGTCCTTGATTACAGAGGCGTCCGCCACGGCAACGACGGCGATATCAGCCCCATCTTTAGCGCCAAGTTTGAAAAGTGCATCACTTACGTTGGAGGGTTCAACAGCCATATCGGCACCTAGGTGTTTTGCGAAGTCGCGCCGGTACTGCAGTGGGTCAACACCCACAACCCTAGCACCGCTATGCTTTGCGGTTTGGGTAATGAGCAATCCGATTGGCCCCTGACCGTAAACAACAATGACATCGTCTGGAATTAATCCGCTGCGTTGAATACCCTTAACGACAGTGTTGAGAGGCTCAACAAACGTAGCCTCCTCAAATGTATTACCCTCGGGTATTTTCACCATGCCATGTTGCGTACAGTGTGGTAAAACACGTACAAACTCCGCATAGCCTCCACCTGCGGGTTCAAAACCTGCGGTTACGCCGGTAACCTTGTATGTCGGGCACTGCGCGTAATCCCCATGTTTGCAATAACGGCAAGTTGCAAGGTTGCATGGTACGTGGTGCATTACAGCTACCCTATCGCCTATGCACCAACCAGTAACACCGGAACCAAGATCGACTATTGTTCCCGAGGTTTCATGTCCAAATACGCGTGGACCAGGTACAAGACCATGATGAATTTTTTTTAGATCTGTACCGCAAACGCCGCACACTGCAACCCTCACTAGAACTTCACCAGAATTTATTTGTGGAATTGGTATCTGCTCAATGCGCACGTCGTCTTTGCCGTGGTATACGCCTGCCCACATTCGATCTATCATTTCAGGGGCACCGTTGGGAAAGTCTGTGGTACTCGAAGCGCTGCGGTTAACAATTCGGCAGGCAGACTGCTTCCCCACCCGCCCATTTGTATGGGGGAAATTCCCAGCGAACGTGCCGGTGAATTACTGCGAAGTTCAAAATCACCTCTGGCTGCGTCCACAAAGCGTGGATTGGCTATTTCTGAATGAATGTCCTGGCCCCTTGCCTGCCATTGCGCGAATGTTGCACCAGCAAAATCGACTGGTTTACCAGCCGCGTTCCAGTAAAGGTTATAATCCATTTTGAACTCACTGCCAGTCCAGTTTATGCCTAGAAGCGTACCTGTTGTCCAGTACACGATATTATGGTCAAATGTAAACGACAGGTGATTCTCCGCTAGGGACCTCCTGATTTGCATGGAGCGGGAGAAAGCGAAAATGTTGTTGCGAACCACATTATTTGCACCGTAATGTTGGTGAAGTCCGCCAGATTTTGTATTATACACGACGTTATTAATGGCGGTTACGTAAGAAGTACCTTCATCAAAATAAATACCCCAACCACCGTATGTCGCGGAAGTGATATTCCTGAGTAGGTTATGCTTCAACGTGGTCCCCGGTGCTACACCAAGGAGGTAAATGCCTCCCATGTCGGAAAGCACGCCCTGTCCCACTTGTTCTATTACATTGTTGGAAATAACGTTGTGATTTGCCTGGCTGGGCGCATATCCCCACGTCCAGCCTACAGAGACGCCAGTGTAATACAGATCCGCAATTGTATTGTGATCAATTATATTGTGAGACGAGCAGCCTATCCAAACGCCTGTAGCGGCAGGATGGATTCGACCGCATGCAGCAATAATGCAGTTGAGTACGGAATCGTGTCCAGCATTTAAGCGCCCATTTCGTCTGGTCGTTTCGCCTACTTTCACACCGCCACTGCCTAAATCACAGGCGATGCAATTCCGCACAACGTCATACCTACATGCCTCGCCCAATTGAATCGCCCAGGCACCAGTGTGCTCTACCCGGCAATTCTGCATGGTGACATGTCGTGCAGCCGTCAGTTCAATTGCTGCGCCTAAGTCTGCGTCGGCCTGTGGAAAGTCGTGACCTAATGCAGGTGTCATATAGGACGTGTGACTAAACGTTAGTCCATTAATTTGAACGTCGCGAACAAAGCTGTTCTGTTCGGCATTACCAGTTATTGTGAGTAAACGCCGCAGTTTGGGAATAACGACCTTGGTATTTCCTGGCTTTTCACCTGTCAACGGTATATACATCAATGTACGGATAGGCCGGTCAAAATACCACTGGCCCGGAACTTGAAAATCCTCCTTAACGTTCGAAAAGACGAACCGATCACCGGCATTATACTTAGCCCAATCCGACAAACTGCAAGACGGGCCTTTAAACACGAGGGTTCTGGTTTTAGGATCAATAGTTGCTATCTTGTTGCGGGCCATAGCCCATATATGAACACAAAGTACATCAACATCGTCCTGGTTTTCAAAGGATGCGGGAATCTGACCGTCTGCGTACTGAAATTGATCGTAGCCTTTCTTTGCATTCACGGCCGTAGGCGGCAAAGATTTCTGAACTGTTAGCCAACCTGTATAGGGAAACCTGGGCCGTGGCCGCCGAATTCCATTTGCCCAAAGCTCCTGAAAGTTTACACCTGCAGGAATATGGGCGTGCCACCAGCCATTTGCGCCAACCTGCCAGCGAGCGATGCGCATACCGCCAGAAAAAACAGGGTGCGCGCCCAGCGCGGCTTTGATTATGAGAGGTGATTCTAAACTTCCGCTGTCGGCAGGTGTGATTCTTATTGGCTGCTTTAGCCAATAAGTGCCGGCTTCCACAATAATCGTTACAGGTTTTCGGTACGAAGGGTGATTGGAGCGAAACTCACGAGCAATGAGCAAAGCGTGGTCTAACGTAGCGAACGGCCCATTTGTACTCTTGCGTACCCAAACCGCACGCGAACCGTTCCAGCGGTCACTACCGTGTACAGACACAAAATAGTCGAGAGCATGCGCCGACACTGTCGATACGGTTAGTATTAACGATGCAAGCGCGACGGTAATTGGCGTCCGCATGACCCACCTCCTGAAGTACGGCTCAATAAACTACTATTTGCGGACGATACCTGAAATTCCTTCAAGCAACAAAACAGCGCCAACTGCTCATCTGCTGTCAGCGCTGTTTTTAAAGGAACGAGGCTAGTAAATCCTAGTGGTGCATCTTCATGCCATGCATCTTCATGCCATGCATTTTCATCTTGCCGTGCATTTTCATCTTGCTAGACTTGGTAGCCTTCTTCACCAGTACGCTTGCTGGCATCTTGCACTTGCTGCAGCAGTACATAATCGGGCTCTTCTTGTTTAAGCGTACGGCAGTGGGCCTGTACTGATTGGCATGTGTCGCAAGTTTCATGTGGCATACAGGGCAGTATTCAGCCTTGGCTTCCACCTTCTTGCCTGGCTTGTGGTGCATCGCCATCTTGTGCTTCGGTGCTGCAACAGCACCTACAGCAAGCACGCTAACCATTCCCAGAACCGCTGCTACCTCAGCGATCAACTTATTCATATGTGCAATCTCCTTGCAGATGGGTGACCGTGGTTACCCATAAACGCTGATGGTAAACGAAATGAATGTGATACCAGTGCAACCGCAAATATTTACAGGTTGCTTCTGCATTTTACACCAAATGACAGCTATATCACACGGCTATCACAAAATTCAATTGTAAAATACGGAGCATTCATCGCTTTAAGTTGCATAATCAAAAACTAGGTTGTACGACCTCGTCAGTTTCACCATCCCAAGCAATATCTACTGGCTCATAGCCACCTACAAGAAGGTTCGCAGTTCCTGGTCCAGTGTTCACTTGGAAAACCGCCGAAAAGTTGAGACCTACAATTCCCTTGTCGGCGTGAGGTTGATACTCCACTCGAAGTCGGTCACCCGTAACCAATATCTTTTCTCCAAAAACCTCGACAGGAATACCCACTGGCTTTATTACGCGGTTACCTTGCAGAACAAGCTGGAGATCGTCAACACCTAAGGCAACTACATAGCCTATCCGGCAAACGGACTGCAGTGTAACGGAGATGCAAAGAAGAGCGGTATTTTCAGAATTGTTTGTGCTACTGATATCGATAATATCAGCGCCAACAACGCACAGCCGAAGATCGCCGACCTGCTGAATGTCGTGCAACCGGTGTGTCGTAGCACCTTCACCGTTATTTAGCAGGTATTTATCCATCCAGGCAAGGCACCGCCTCATTTCATCCAGGCGGTGGTTTGGCTCCTGAAGTCCGTGACCTTCGCGGGGGTAATGGACAAACGCAACGGGAATTTTGCGCTGGCGCAGAACCTGATATAGCTCACGAGAATTTGCAATGTTTGTGTTATCGTCATCCTGTCCGTGAATGATAAGCGTGGGGGTCTGTATATTCTGAAGGTAGGCTCCTGGAGAATGGCGTCGATATAATTCGGGGTCGTCCCAATAATATGCACCCAAGTAATCTTCGTACCACCGTGAGAGGGTCGTGTTCGAGAAATCAGTTTGAAGGTGGAACATTCCATATGCAGATATCGCAGCCCTGAAGCGGGAAGTGTGCCCGATTATCCAGTTTGTAAGGTATCCACCATAAGACCCTCCCATCACACCGATTTTGTCTTCCAGTGCAATACCCTGCTCAATGCAGTAGTTCACGCCAGAGATGACGTCGGCGTAGTCGCCGCCACCAATATCCTTGTAATTCAGCGTACCGAACCTGTTACCATAACCGTCACTTCCTCGGTAGTTTGGTCTTAAAACAGCGTAGCCAGCAGCACACCAGGCTGGCTGAAGACCGTAACCGAACATAGTATTCGCAGCGTGTCCATGGGGTCCACCGTGGATCTGGACGACCATAGGCAAGGGGATCCCCGTTGAACCCAGGGGCCGCGTCAGGACACCTTCAATTTCTAGCCCATCATCAGATTTCCAACGAATAACTGTCTGTTCGGGTAGGCAGTAATTAGCTAAGAAGTCTTTGCCAAACTCGGTTACCGTGGTTGTCTTGCCATCCGCAGAGTAGTGTACTACCTCGGCAGGCAGGTTATCGCACTCCTGCACCCACACCATGGCACTACTGTACGAGTCAAGCGAAAGATACTCGCGAACAAGCTGCGGCTCCTCTGTTATCTTACTGCATTCAGCGTTAAGTACGTAAACGGAAGTACCGCACCCTTCAGCAGTTATGATCGTAATATCACCGGTAGTTTGCGACCACTCAAATTCTTGAATGTCAAGATCCCAATTAGCAGGTGTTACAGGAGCTAACTCCTCGTCGTCCAACACCTTCAGAACACCCGTAAGCCACTCAATCTCATTTATGTCTACATCATATTTGGAGTTTGCCGGAACGATATACAGCGATTCCCTTGAAAAGGGTACCAAAGGCTCCAGGCATGATAGAAATGCTATGGCAGTACAATCTGGTGACCAGCGCAAATTCCGCTTGTCGCCCATCCGCGCACACACCACACGATGTTCATTATGCTCGAAATCAAAAATGCACACTTGCGAAACATGGTAGTCATTGGGCTCGCCGGTGAGGTTAGTGAGGTATGCCAAGCGCGATCCATCAGGTGAAACCTGAAATGTGCAAATACCGGGATCTCCGGTATACAGCCAGCGTGCTTTTCGCTCGTCGATATCAATTAACCAGAACTCACCCGGAAATCGCTCTTCTGGCTCAACAACAGGGTCGATATGAAGGCGATCGCGGTCGTCCCGTCGCCGGTTCTCCAACGATCGAGGACGAGGTTGGTGGGTGAGGTAAATAATCTGTTGTGTATCGGGTACCCAGTTAAAATCGAGCACACCTTCGGGAGCGGTGGAAAGTTTGCGCGGTTCACCACCTTCAAACGGCAGAATCCATAACTGCTCCGTGGGGTACAGGGTTTCGGCATCATCCTCGGCTTCCGTTTCATCTGGGCGGGCCGAAAGGTACGCAAGCCACCTGCCATCTGGAGACCAACGAAATGCCGAAACACCGTCGGGATGGAATGTGATTTGTCTCACCTGCCAATCCGGCTCAACCTCCTCCTCTGGCAGCTCAACAAATTCATCAGTTAGTATGGCGCCATCAGGTTGAGGAAGCTCACAAATCCAAACCTGCGATATTGCAGTGCTCTCATCGAGGTCACATTCCGAAACCAGAAACGCGGCGTGTGTACCAGCAGGGTGCATCTGCGGTGAGTCGGGTCGCTGCAACGTTATGAGGCTGCGTGCACTAATTGGTAATTTTGAGGAAAAACTATCGATTTTAGCCATATTACATTTAGTGTAGCACACGTGTTAGAGGCAGCAATGGGGCCATACTAACGATATGTTATTGTAACTAGGAACTCAAAAGATTGAGGTGCAGATGAAAAATAGTTCGTTAACGCCAAGAGAACGGCAGGAACAGTGGGAATTGAGTGATCTTGCTCCCTGGGCGAGCAAGGCAGCACTTTCGCGCGGCCGCGTTCACAGCGAAGAGCCGGATACAGTGCGCACTGCGTTTCAACGCGATAGAGACAGAGTTCTTCACAGCAAAGCGTTTCGCAGGCTGAAACACAAGACACAGGTGTTTATTGATCCCGAGGAGGACCATTTTCGAACGCGCCTTACGCATACGTTAGAAGTTTCGCAAATTGCACGCACAATATCAAGGGCATTGCGACTAAATGAAGACCTTACGGAAGCTATTGCACTTGCACACGATCTAGGACATCCGCCATTCGGCCACGCAGGTGAAGAGGCACTAAATTCTGCGCTTAAGGCGTTTGAACCTACAAAATCATTTCTGCATTACGAACAGAGTCTGCGGATCGTGGAGTTCCTGGAGACAAAAACCGACGATAACACCGATACCGAATTCACTTATGAGAATACCGGGCTTAATCTTACCTGGGAGGTGCGCGACGGGATCGCTCATCACAGTAAAGGTGCTGCCGACTTTGATGATGGTACGCCGAGGTCGCTCACGCTTGAGGGCCAGGTAATGAGAATTGCTGATAGAGTTGCCTATATCAATCACGACATAGACGACGCAATACGCGCTGGAGTAATACGTGCATGCGATCTTCCTGCCGGCCCCATAAGCCTGCTAGGTAATGGTCACAGCCAGCGTATTACCCGGGTTGTGTGCGATATCGTTGAACAGAGCGAGGACCGCCCTGAGGTGCGCATGTCGGCCGACGTCGAGAAGGCGATGGACGAACTGAAAGACTTCATGTTTGAGCGAGTCTACTGGAATGCAGCATCGGGAAACAACGACCTGCGTAAAGCGCAGCACGTAATTAAAGCCCTGTTTACACTGTATATGGAAAACCCCGAAATGATGACGGGCGGGCGAAGCAGTTTAGCAGATCCTGTTAAGGCTCGGGCATTACATGTTTGTGACTTTATTGCTGGAATGACCGATAGGTATGCTGTTTCCAGGTTCGAGCTTCATTTTGTTCCGCAGTCTATGCGGCCGATTACTCCAAGTACGTTCTAGCGTAAAATTGTAGGTATAACATGGATACTGGCTTATCACAACGATGGAGGGTCCTCAATGTTAACTGATCGGCAGATTAGGGACGCGCGTGAGGTTGCAGCAGTTATGCTGGCGGGTGCTGGTATCAAGCTAACAAGAAACGAAGAGAGTTCCATCGAAATTGCCGACTTCGGGTTGGGAAACTTACAGGCATCTGGTCTGGAGATTGTCGTGTATGTCAACACCGCCCGGTGCTGCGCTAAGGAATTAGTCCTCTTTCCACGGCAAACTTGCCCGCAGCATCTTCATCCCGCAGTAGGAGACGACCCTGGCAAAGAGGAGACATTTCGCTGCCGGTGGGGAGAGGTCTACCTGTATGTCCCAGGCGACCGAACAGAAAACCCAGCTTGCAGGCCACCCCTGGGTCACGAGGCACATTACACCGTATGGCATGAAGTTAAACTCTTACCCGGTGACCAGTATACAATAGACCCAGGCACCCCCCACTGGTTTCAAAGCGGTGACCACGGTGCGGTGGTAAGTGAATTCTCCACCACCAGCCGCGATGAGTATGATATTTTTCAGGATCCTGCCATCGTTCGCGTGCCGACTACTAACAAATAGCCAATTCAAACAACAATGTGGTATTCAGCCTAGCCTTAATAGGAGCCCTTGCTCATGCCTATGAAAGTCGTATAGCCTTCTCTAAATTAACACGCGTTACCCTTGACTTAACTACAGAGTAACATTTATAATGCTCTGTAGTTTTTCGCTCATTCAAAGTAGGTGAGCGCGTCCATTTTAGTTGATTAACCGGAGTATTGCCGCACTTTATGAGCGAATTATCCCTTACCTCCCAAACCCCTGTAGCGGCAGTCATACTTGCTGCAGGGAAAAGCACCCGCATGAAGTCATCGGTGGCGAAGCCGCTTCACAAGATTTGCGGCGACACCATGGCTTCCTTCGTAATTCGGGCGTGCCGGGAAGCTGGCGTCGAGCGAATTGTGATGGTGGTGGGGCATCAATCCGAAGCCGTTATAAATGCGCTTACTGGTGACGGTATAGAGTTCGCGGTGCAGCATCAACAGAAAGGCACCGCCAACGCTGTTCAGGCTGCAGAGGCGCTGCTTGGCGATTGGGCAGGCGATATTATTACTCTAGCCGCCGATACGCCGTTGCTCACCGCATTGTCTGTGAGGTCTCTTCTAGACCTGCGGCACAGTACTACTGCCCCCATGGCGATGCTAACTGCGCGTTTAGATAACCCAACAGGGTACGGGCGCGTCATTCGTAACACGGATGGAACAGTCAACCGGATCGTGGAAGAGACGGACGCAACGCCAGTTGAACGGCAGTGTACCGAGTGTAACCCGTCGCTCTACGCATTTCACGGTAAGGATTTGTGGGCGGCGCTAAAGTTGATAGGAAATTCCAATGCTAAGGGCGAATACTATCTAACGGATCTCGTCGAGATTTTTTCAAGTAGCGGTAAACCGGTTGTCGCGCAGCCGGTCGCCGATGTAGAAGAGGTTCTGGGCGTAAATAGCCAGCAGGATCTCGCTGCCGCAGGTGCAGTCATGCGAAAGCGAATTTTAAACCGGCTAATGGCAGGTGGGGCAGTAGTAGTGGACCCAACAAACACGTTCGTGGAAATCGACGTGGAGGTGGGTCAGGATACCACAATTGAGCCCTTTTGCATGCTGCTTCGAGGTACACACATCGGTGAGCGATGTACCATTGGGCCTTATACGCGCATCGAGCAGTCGACTCTCGGGTGCGACGTGAGGGCAATTGCCTCGTGGATCAGCTACAGCACGCTGGACGACAGCGTGAAGATAGGTCCGTATTCTCAGTTGCGTCCCGGCAGTCACCTCTCTTCCGGAGTGAGAATTGGTAATTTCGTAGAGGTTAAGAACAGCACGCTAGGGCCGGGTGCTCAGGCAGCGCATCTATCATATCTCGGTGACGCTCACATCGGAGCCGCCGTTAATATTGGGGCAGGAACGATAACCTGCAATTATGATGGCTTCCTAAAGCACGAAACGGTCATAGGCGAAAATGCCTTCATAGGCTCCAATTCAACACTCATAGCGCCTGTTACCATTGGATCTGGGGCGTATGTTGCCGCTGGCTCCCCAATCTCGGGAGATATCCCGGCGGATGGCATGGTAATCGCACGGCAGCGGCCAACTATCAAGGAAGACTGGGCAGCCGCCTACAGGCTGAAAAAGCGGGCCGAGAAAGAGAAAAGATCGGTCAAGAGGTAGGTTGGTGTACCCAACAGGGAGTTCAGTGTGAAGGCACTCTGAACCGTTACTTGAGGACGAGCTGAAAGCATCTAGAAGGTGTGCGCTTTAACAATTAGCCACACAGGAATATCGGCCGCCCAGCGAGGCGGATGCCTCCACTGACAGAGGCACACGCGACAAATTTGGGCGATCTCGGTAAGGAGAACACGGATGCAGAGCTTTGACCTGCGTATATTTACTGGCAATGCCAACCCTGCACTTGCAAAGGCGATTGCCGAAGACCTCAGTTCACCCTTAGGGGCGATCGTGGTGAAGAAGTTTTCCGATGGCGAGATAAGCGTTAAAATTGATGAGAGCGCTCGCGGTCAGGACATCTTTATCGTGCAGCCAACATGCTTCCCCGTTAACGATAATCTTATGGAACTGCTTATCATGATAGATGCGTTCCGAAGAGCATCTGCACAGCGAATTACCGTTGTTCTTCCTTATTACGGTTACGCCCGGCAGGATAAGAAGATGCAGCCACGGGAACCGGTGACGGCCAGATTAATCGCGAACCTTATTACGCAGGCGGGAGCCAGCAGAGTACTTTGCCTCGATCTTCATGCTGGCCAGATTCAGGGCTTTTTCGACCTTCCTGTCGATCATCTGTATGCGGGCCCTCTTATTGCCCAGTACCTCATAGATAACGGGATTTACAATGGGAATACGGTCGTTGTTTCTCCAGATGTTGGTGGAGTTGCACGCGCACGTGCATTAGCGGAATCCCTTAAAACACCTATTGCAATTATTGCAAAGCGGCGACCAGAACCTAATAAGGTTGAGATAATGGAGATCATTGGTGATGTTCACGGTAAAGTGTGCGTCATGATTGATGATATGATCGATACTGCTGGGACGATCGTTCAAGGTGCGCAGGCTCTCATCGACCGTGGAGCATCTGCTGTACACGCGTGCTGCACGCACCCCATACTCTCAGGATCTGCAATTGAAAAAATAGCGGATTCACCACTCCAGACTCTACTAGTAACCGATACCGTACCGCTGCCGGAAGAGAAGAAAATACCGAAGATAAAGGTCCTCTCTGTAGCTCCATTGCTTGCAGACGCCATCCTGCGTATACATGAAGACACTTCGGTGAGTGAACTCTTCAGGCACTATGCACGGCATTAACTAACGGAGGTTACGGTGACCCAACCAATGCAGAGCAACGCTACTCTTGTTGCAGATATAGCCCAACCACTCGCGCCTGACGAGCGAGCCGCTTTTTGGTGGATGGGGCAGCACACGTTCATCGTAAAAATAGGTAAAACGGTGCTGTTTATCGATCCGTTCCTGGCGGATTGGCCGTCGCGACAGACACCACCGCTGCTCACGATGGATGAAACAGAAGGATTCAATTGGGCCCTGGTATCACACGGCCACGGCGATCACCTTTGCCCTCAAACTCTCAAGGCTATTGCTCAAAACTCGGCTCACTGCCTCTTCATCTGTCCTCAAACCGAAGCACATCGACTGGAAGATGAATCGGGTATACCATCATCGCGAATCATGCCAGTGAATGCAGCAGATATAGTTACCCTACACGGTACAACCGTGACTGCAATAAAGAGCAAGCACGAGTTTTTTGATGAGCACGCGGAACTCGGATTTCCGTACCTGGGATATGTCATAGAACACGAAGGTGTAACTATGTACCACTCTGGCGACACTATACCCTACGAGGGTCTCGTTACTACTTTGAGGGCGTGGAGTCATTTTGACTGCATGTTTCTGCCAATTAATGGGCGTGACGCTGAACGGTTTACGGCAAACTGTCAGGGCAATCTTACCTTCCAGGAGTCCGTTGAACTGGCAGGCGAACTCAAACCTGGGCTGGTGGTTCCCAGCCACTACGATATGTTTATTGGCAACCAGGAAGACCCCAGCAAGTTCACACGATACATTGAGGCTAAGTTTCCCCTGGTGAAATACTGGGTGGGTGCACCGGGGACCAGGGTCTCGATTCCATAGGTTCACGGTCGTTCTACAGGTGAAGTCTAGATTTGCGCCGCAACAATGCGCAGTTAGCCATCTAGCGATGAACGTTTTCACAGCACGATATACAGGTCTTTAATACAGATATCGCGTGCCTATGCATCTAATTGGCGTCGCACCCGTTACACATAGCTGCTACCCCTCGGCATAACTCGATCCAGGAGTGTTTTCTGTGCAATGAGAGTGCTTATACTGGGTGGAACCAGGTTCATTGGTCGCCACATTGCTGCGTCGCTATTGGACGCCGGGCACAGTGTCACGATATTTACGCGAGGCGTTAGTCCAGATCCGCTACCTTCAAATGTTGTGCGCCTTCATGGTGATCGCGATCAGGGTGTTGCTGGGCTGCAGGCGCTATCAAATGGAGAATGGGATGCCTGTGTAGACTTAAGCGGCTACCTTCCCGCGCAGGTACGCGCATCTGTTCAAATACTCAGCGAACAAGTAAAGCACTACGTCTTTATGAGCTCCGTGGCAGTTTACAAGGACGTCGATCCTGCCCCCATATTCGAGGAGCATTCCTTAAAGGATCCTGCGCCACACAACACAACGGAGATCGATGCCGTAACGTATGGCACGCTAAAAGTAGCCTGCGAAAATATGGTGCGCGATGTTGTTGGCGAAAGGGCTACCATTCTGAGGCCACAGGGCGTGGCTGGCCCCTATGACCCCTCTGGCAGGCACACCTGGTGGCTGTGGCGCGCAACGCAAGGTGGCGAGATGCTAGCCCCTGGCGACGGAACAGATCACCTTCAGTTGGTGGACGTTCGTGATCTGGCTGGCTTTACCGTGGCAGTAGTTGAGCAAAACCTTGTGGGAACCTTTAACGTTGCGGGACCTCGCATTACCTGGCGAGACTTTATGAGCGCCATTCAAGCGGAACACCTGGTGTGGGTACCAGCGACAATCCTGCTTGCAGCCCAACTTTCGTTTATGCAGCTTCCACTCTATCGCCCACACGGCGGGCACCAAAGCCGGTATATGAACCTGAATAGCGAGCGTGCGCAAGAATTGGGGCTTACACAACGAAGCGCTATCGATACTGCACGCGACACCCGCGAGTGGAGCCTGACGCAGCAATATCCAGAGGCTATTACGCGCGACCAGGAAGCAGAACTCATCGCTTTGGCGCGCGGGGGAAACGCAGGCGCATACCACCCCTGGCACGACATCATTACCCAAGGGCCGTAGCCCATCACCGGCATCGAAGACTACGACAGTTGCTCTACATGGCAATCCCACGGGAAATTGAAGGTAACTTTGCAGCCAGGTTAATGGCGAACAGCCCCCCCTACCCACGAAGCAGTGGCGCAGTCGACTTTAAGCTTATTTCAAGTAGTGGAAGAGTGCGATTGTCTGCTCCCCTAGATTACATGTTTTCTCCCCACTCATGGAGGGATGGCTGCACAACATCTAGGGAGTAAGACCAAGTCGCAGGTATTGCTCAACAGGTGCTTCATAGCTATGAAGCACCTTCCCTATCTGAACAATGAATTCCTGTTCCACCACCGAGTCCGTAAGTTCCATCTCCTGTCTGGGATCTGCAGTGATGTCGTACAACAGATGCCGCCCTACATACGAAGGTTCCCCTGTAAGCGGGGAAGGCGCAGCACCGGTTGCGGGTATCTTGTATAGCGGCAGATTGTAATTATGCGAGAAATAGCGTCCCATCTCCATTTGTGAGTTAAGCTCTCTAGGATACCAGTAGTTTAATCCCCCTACGGGCATAGACGTGTAAGCGTGCAGTGGTCCACCATCCTCGCGCACAGGATTACGCATGTAAACGTATCGGCCGTCTGTAATGTTGAGCGCCATTCCGAAATAGCCGAAGATAGCATATTCGCGACTGGCTGTACCGTCCATTGCAAGTTGCAACGGAATCCCGGTTTGGTGAGGTGGTAGTTTGCAGGCGTGGTGTGTGAGAATAGTCGGCATGATGTCGATAGTCTGCGTAAGCGCGCTGCACGTCGTGCCAGCCTGTGCACCACCAGGCAGACGCACCACCAGTGGTATGCGCACAATCTCATTATACATCGGCATCCGGTTCTTCATCCAGTAGTTATGCTCTGCTAGCATCGTGCCGTGATCGGTAGTAAGGATTATCAACGTGTCATCCAAACGACCAAGCCGCTGCATAGCGCTGAGGAGTTTGCCTACCCATTTATCAGACATGGTTATCAGGCCCGCGTAGCACTTGCGAATGTGTTCCACAGCCTCGGGGTTTTCGCTTACTTCACTGTAGTTGGGCCAGTCGAACAATGGACCATTCCAGGTATCGTTATACATCTCGCGATACTCGTCTGTGCAGTAAAACGGCTCGTGCGGGTCGAAGAGTTCTACCTGCAGGAACCAGTCGTCCGCCTCCTTGTTGGTATCGAGCCAATCGATAGCAGCGGCGATACTACGCGGCCCGGAGAAGTCTTCCTCGCGAACCTGGCGCGTACGGTTCTGCTGGTTGATACTGTTAGCCTGCCCCAAATGCTCTGGAACTGCCATGCCGTCCACCAACGACGCCCAGGGATCGTGTTCCTGCCCACGATAAAAATCCCAGGTATTAAAGCCTGTGTGATAGTTTTCACCGCCAAGCTCAAAGTAGTGGAAATGGTCCGTTATAAGGTGCGAGAAAACCCCCTCATTGCGCAGCTCGCGGGGAAGTACATCGTCATAGGGCTCTATGGGTCCCCAATTGCGATAAAGGAAATTGTGTCGACCCGTCATGAACTCGCGCCTTGCAGGCATGCATGGCAGCGAACCTACCCAGTGGTTGCTGAAGGTAATGCCCTCCGCAGCAAGCCCCGCAATAGCAGGCGTTTGTACCCACTCATTTCCATAAGGCTGCAGATAGTCACGCCGCAAAGTATCCAGCACAATTAGAACAGTCTTCATACGACTTGCCCACACCCCTGTTCGTTTTAATCGCCCATCTAAGTCACTAATACTGGTTATTTACGCCAACAGCGCAAGCGATTCCTGCGAGCAAACGTGGTGGTGAAACTGGAACGTGTTACGCCGTACAGTCACTAACACCGTCGAAAGCCGCGATTTAGCGAGGGGCATAGCAGGAATTTGAAGGCGTAAATTCGAATTCTTGTGACAGAGATTCCTGGTGCAAACTTCCTACCAACGTGTGCGCGTCTCAACAACGCACGCGAAGTGAATAGTCGCTCGGTGCCTACATTAGCTGGTCGTTGTTCGTCAACGACATGCAGGACACTTCCAATAAGATGTTCCATTGGCATCTCCGTCCACACGGAAACCAAATATGGCGCACTGGCACAGGTCGTGATGTAGTTGTCTGAATCACTGATTACACCGATGACACGGATTTCACAGATGGCGCACTGGAACAGGTGGTGATGTAATTGTCTGAATCACGGATTACACCGATTACACGGATTTCACAGATGACGTACCGGCACAGGTGGTAGGGTGATACCTACTGTGGCATAACGCCCAACGGGATTTTTCCGTGTAATCTGTGTAATCCTCTTCATCGGTGATCCAGAAGGTGTACAGATGGCGCACCGGCTCGGGTGGTCATGTTATTGTCTGAATCACTGATTACACGGATTACACGGATTTCACAGATGGCCCACCGGCACAGG
>JAJZFK010000486.1 GCA_021805405.1 bacterium | reverse complement strand
CATGCTGTGGGTCTTAGGAAACTATAGCCGTTATATAAGACCGGGTGCCACTCGCATCGCTGCCCACATGAACAATGCGCAGGACAGCGTAACTGTTTCGGCGTACCGAAACAGGAATGGGTCGCTTGTCATTGTACTTACGAATCATGCCAATACGGAACACGAAGTTAACATAATAGGCTTGCCTGGTTTTTCCCAATGTCGTATCGCGACGACCAGTGTTAACCATTCGCTGGAAGAGGCGGCTAAGCGTGCCTTGCCAACTGTTGCCAAATTGCCCTCAAAATCTTTGGTGACGGTGATTTGCGAATGAAGCTGGTTGTATTTGGAGCAAGCGGGGGTACTGGCAAAGGACTGGTTACGCAGGGTGTTGCAGCGGGACACGATATAACTGCCTTTGTCCGTAATGAAGTCTCTGTGAAGGGATTGGGTGCTACCGCTGTCATGACCGGCGACGCCCTAGTGTATGAGGATGTCCTAAATGCGATAACAGACCAGGATGCCTGTGTCTCCGCGCTAGGTGCGCGCGATCTCAAGACTGACGATCTGCTGGAGCACTCCATTCAGAACATTCTTCGCGCCATGCAGGAAGCTTGCGTGGCGAGGCTGGTGGTTTTGGGAGCTGCCGGGGCCCTTCATGACGCTGGAATCTATCAGATTCTGTCGCGCCGCCTCATGTTCCGAATTATTCGGGCGACGTTCCTGCGTCACCCGTTTCGCGATGCGGCAGCTCAGGAAATGCTTATTGAGAAGAGCAGTGTGAACTACACGGTTGTGCATCCTCCCCGGTTAACGAGCTGCCCAGCTACAGGTGATTGGCGTGAGGATATGCGGGGACTTCCTGCTAGCGGAATACAGATCGCCCGAGCAGACGTTGCGGCATTCATGTTGGCGGTGCTGGACGACCCTAAATACTATCGCACCGGGCCATACATAGCGTACTGACCAGCCAGCCAGCTGCGCACATCGGGCCGAACGGTACTAGCGCCTGATACCGAGAGCGTGCCGGCGTATCTCTCCAAACATTCCGGCACTCTCCAATGCCCACTAGTTTCCTGCAGGTTTGTTGGCATCCGCAACATACGGCGGCAGTTTTCCCGCTAGAGCGTCCTTTACAAACACACCGAAATAGGGTGTCGGGGTATAACTCCAGTCGGTTATAAGGTCCGGTCCAGCTGAAGGGTGCATGTCCCACGCTGTCCAGTTCCAGTGGTGTTCCTGCATCGCGTTAAGCGTTTCCAGTATCCACCTGTTTCCCTTGGCTCCCTTATCTGTTGGGCTTGTGCCGAACTCACTCACGATAACCGGTACTTTTGCGGTCGCCGCTACCATATCCGCAATCCACTGTTTCACGGTAATGCCCTTAAACGGGTAGTAATGGTTGGCATACATCACCCCGTTGCCGGTAGGATCGCTTAGAGCATATCCGTTAAGAATTCCCGTAAGATCATAGGCCCAGTTAAGGCCCCCGGCAAGCGCCACATTTTCTGCGCCTGTACTGCGTATCGTATTGAGTATAGTCTGCAGTCCAACCGCATCGTAACTTATTTTCGTGCCCTTCTGTTGATCAGTTTCGGTTATTGGGCCGCCATCGCGCCAGATCTTCCAAGACACGTCGTGCGGCTCGTTATAGAGATCGAAGATCACGGCAGAGTTGTTGGCATAGACCTTGGCAAAGCTTTTCCAGAATGTTATGCTATTCCTGTCGGGCATGAGATGCTGGCCAATGTTTTTGCCCCACTGATCCTCATCGGACCAGTGGTCATCGAGAATGACGTAGCTGTTGAGCGATGAAATTGTGCTGACAATTCTGGCGACCAAGGCGCGGTAGGCAACTCCGCCATCCGTCTGCTCGGGACCCTTGCCAAACCAGCGGTCCTGCGACAGGGGAAGGCGGATGATGTTAGCGTGCCAGTCCTTAATAGCAGTTGTCACGGTAGTAAGGATGTGGCCCTCTCCGTTGCTGGTATATTCCATACTGGCACAGTCTACGCCACGTAAGAGCACCGGTTGGTCATCGATGTTTAGAAGCTGGTTTCCTTGCACATGCAGGGGTAGCGGCGCAGCATTAACGCGAACTGTTGCGGTTACTGCTGCTATGGAGAAGAGAAGCGCTGCAGCAGTGTGCTTGGAGGAGATATTCAATGCACACTTTCGCAAAAATGGTTTCATAGGAACTCCGTAATCTAGTTGGAATGTTGCATAGATGATAACTGCTTTAACGTTAATTGTCAATGTTTGTTGCACGGAATGCATGATGACAAACGCGCCCCACTGTTTTATTGCGGCATTCACCGTCGCGCACCTTCAACCCACTATTGGCGGCCGCAGAGATTAGCAATACCGCCGTAGCTTGTGCATTAAAGTAATTATATACAGAACAACCTGCTTTTTGCGGGAAAAACCGTTGCAATGATGCAGTGTCCTGTCGCAGATCATGTCCAGACAACCGTGATACCCAACGCGGTCCATATAATGTGGCGTTAAGTAATTGCTGGCATTGCTTGCGTGGGCCAAGCAATGAAGAATTTAAGTGAGGGTAGGCTTTATGGGTGTTGGGTGTTGAGGAATGGGTATTTTAGGCTGTGAAATGGGAGGCGGTGCCAGATAGACCGGCGTAAGCGATATCGCATTGTCCCCCGGTTCGCCATTGTTCATGCGCGCGATCGCCAGGCGGCCAATAGATTGGGCTGATGGCCAGCGGCTCGCTTGTACAATATGTACGTCAGTTGCGTCGGCAACCCGGGTAAATGCACTTGCACCGTCGCCGCAAAGGATTATTGTGCCATCCAACCTGCGTATTTGATGCAGGATTTCGACCGATTCGCGGGCATCGGGTGCCAGTCGTGGGATAGGCACACCGTTCGAGACATCGTATGCAGCAGAAAACATGACAGTCTTTCTGCAAGGTAACACGGTAATCACTGTCACGCCTGGAATACCGCAATATGGTTCTGCTATTGCCTGCAGGGTGGAGATGCCATAAATAGGACGCTTAAGTACTGCGGCAAGGGTTTTTGCAGTGGTAATACCGATCCGGGTACCTGTAAACGACCCAGGGCCAACTCCAACCGCAAAGCGGGTAATCTGCGTTATTGCAAGGCTATGAGGGGCCAATAGGTCTTCTATCGTTCCCATCAGCCGCTCCGAGAGATGCATACTGTGCTGAAAGGTTACCTCCTCGATAACACCCGCATTTGACATGAGGGCCACTGAGCATACATCACCCGATGTTTCAAGTGCGAGCATCCAGAGTTCTTGTTCAGTCAAGGCAGACCATCTCTTTAAGTCGGCCAATTCTGGCATTTAACTCCGGGGAAGTCGCACCGATCGTTATCGACCGTTCATCCGGTCGGCAGAGTGGAGATGCAATCTCCACAGTGATTCGAGTTTCCGGAAGTCCATCGAGCACCCTGTCCGCCCATTCCACCAGCAAGGCGGAGGATTCAAGAGGCAGATCATAGAAGCCTAGCTCATAAAGGTCACTGCTGGAATTGAGGCGATAAGCATCCATATGTATCAAGGGTAGAGGGCCAGGAAGGTGGCTAATGAGCGCAAACGTGGGGCTTGCAACAGGGGTGGAGACATTGAGCGCAGCGGCGAGACCCTTTACAAACGTGGTTTTGCCTGCGCCCAGGTCGCCCATGAGCAACACCGTGTCGCCTGGCTGCAGTAGTGCTGCCAACCTGGCACCTACAGCCTCAGTTTCCGTGGCGCTTGCGGTCAGGAGTTTGATGTCCATCCGGTCTCCATCTCTGCGGCAATCGCGGTAGCCGCTGCGACAGGATCTGCTGCCGAAAGAATGGGCCTGCCGATGACGAGGTAGTCTGCACCAGCAGCCATTGCCGCTGCAGGCGTCATTACTCTTGCCTGATCGCCGTGCTGGGAGTTCGCCGGCCTAACGCCGGGTGTTACTATCAGGAAGTCGCGGTTTGGTAAGGCTGCACGTATAGCAGCTGCCTCGTGTGGGGAAGCTACTACGCCATCGCAACCCGCACCTGCAGCCAGCCTCGCAAGGTGAACTGCCTGATCACACGCCGTACCGCTGACACGCAGTTCATCATGAAGCACTGTGTCGGATATGCTGGTAAGGACGGTCACTGCGAGAAGTTTAGGACGGGTAAGGTGTTTCGAAGCGGACTCGGCATCGGCGGACTCGCGCGCTGCGCGCAGCATTGCGGAACCCCCGGAGGCATGTAATGTTACGCACCATACGTGCAGGTTGGTAATGGCGCGCATTGCAGTTGCGACCGTGTTGGGTATGTCATGAAGTTTTGCATCCAGAAATATCTGTTCTGCCCCGGCATTACGGATTTGGGAGACTACACCGACGCCCGCCGAGTATAGAAGTTCAAAGCCTATCTTGAAGACGCCAACACTGTCACCAAGCTTTGCAGCAACTGCAGCCGCTTCGCCTGCCGATGGCAGGTCTAGTGGAAGAATGATACGTGAGCGTGCTTGCATGGAGAACTCCGGCAGAGGGATGACATAGCGCACGAACGATGTACTGACTGTTGCCGATTACCGTAAAGTAAGCGAAACTGAAAGGGCGACTGATCGGACTTGAACCGACGACCTCCAGGGCCACAACCTGGCACTCTAACCACCTGAGCTACAATCGCCACGATGCTTCTGATTATAGCACGGCAAAATTCCCGCTGTCAAATTGCGCGGTACTCGATGACGTGCCTGCATCTGCCTTTTGCAGTGGCTCACGACGGGTGTTGGAGACCTAACATAGCCTGCGTCTACACTCTCCCGACAGTGAATCGCCGTCACACCAATGAGAAGCTGTTAGCTGCCGTGCCGGACCGCGGGTCACTCGAACGGTCGGCACCAGAAGTCACCAAAAGTGGTTTGCGAGCAATTAGAATAGCGCCCTGAAGTAGAGCGGCCCTAACGGGATAATACTTGCAATCAAACAAAATCCGGCAGGTTGAATTGGATACCATGGCGAATTACTAGATACAATAAGGCGGCTAGAAAGC
>JAJZFK010000236.1 GCA_021805405.1 bacterium | reverse complement strand
GTTATCGCCGCCGTTAAGCGCCACTCCACGCGGGAGTGATTCTGGTATGTTGTCGTAACCATAAATCCTACCTACTTCCTCGATGAGATCCTCTTCCAGAGCCAAATCGGGGCGGTAGCTAGGGATGGTAGCTGTCAATGTCTTGCCATCGGGCGTTGACTCAGTGACAATTCCCAACCGCAGCAGGCAGCTTTCAATTTCATGGCGAGTTACTGCCATACCAAGCAGGGCAGATGCTCGCTCCACACGCAACCTAATCGTGCTGGCCTGCAAAACGGTGGGGCGCACGTCTATGTGCCCGTCGAGTGCAGGCGGTAGCCCCATATCCTGGAGCAACTGGCATGCCCTATCCAGTGCGACAACCGCCAGGCCAGGATCTACGAACCGCTCAAACCGATAGGAAGCCTCACTTCGCAATCCCAGACTTCGCGCGGCCCTGCGTACTGCGAGCGGCTGAAAATGGGCAGCCTCTAGCAGAATGTCCTGCGTAGTCGCCGTGACCTCAGTGTTTTCACCACCCATCACCCCCGCTACGGCAACAGCACGCAGTGCATCCGCAATGACAAGCGTTCCGGCCGTCAACGCCCTGGTGTTGCCGTCGAGGGTCGTGATAGTTTCACCCTCGCGGGCCCTACGTACAACAATTTGCTCACCTGCGAGCTTACCAAGGTCGAAAGCATGCAGCGGCTGGCCGAGTTCCAGCATCACGTAATTTGTAACGTCAACTACACAGTTAATAGGACGTTGCCCACATGCAACGAGACGCTTCTGCATCCACGTAGGCGATGGCCCAATCTTGATGCCGCGAATGATACGTGCGGCGTAGCGTGGGCATAGTTCGGGTGCTTCTACCGATACCATTGCAGCACTGTCGACGACACCGCCCGGATGCGATGGCTCAACCTGTGGCATCGTAATTGGCACATTATATAGGGCCGAAACCTCGCGCGCTGCGCCCAGTATCGAAAGGCAGTCACCTCGATTGGGCGTGATGTACACATCTAAAACGGGGACTACCGGTTGCTCCTCGGTTGGGTCACGCTGTATGCCCTCCACTTCCAATCCACCCATCGTCAGACGCTGCGCAACATCGTCAACATCGGCACCAGGATCGCAAAAACTCTTCAACCACTCTAATGGTACTTGCATTTAACCAGACACCTCGTTAAAACTGTTCTAAAAATCGCAAATCGTTATCCAGGTAAAGGCGCAGGTCGTTTACACCGGTGCGCAGCATGTGTATACGCTCGACACCCAGACCAAATGCAAAACCGCTGTAGCGCTCCGTATCAATATCGTGCGCCCGCAAAATTGAGGGGTGGATCAGGCCTGCACCACCTAGTTCGAGCCAACGTATGCGACCATCTGCCATCTTCCACGAAATGGAATAGTCCACGCCAGGCTCTACAAAGGGAAAGAAGTCCGGCCGAAATCGTACTGTTGTCTCCCCGCCAAACATTTTGCGTGCAAAAACACCTAACGTACCCTTTAGGTCCGCCATGCTAATCTTTTCATCTACCATGAAGACATCTACCTGATGAAAGGTATGATGATGAGTGGCGTCCACAGCCTCATAGCGGTAGCACCTTCCTACCGTCGCGATGCGAAAAGGTGGCTTACGAACAGACATAACACGTCCCTGCAGTGCTGTAGTCTGCGTGCGCAGTAACTTGGATGGCGTAATGAAGAAGGAATTCTGTTCATCCATTGCGGGATGGTCTTCAGGGTAGTTTAGGACATCAAAATTATACTTGTAATCTTCAAGCTCGGGGCCATCGACGAACTCGAATCCCATGCCTCCCAGTGTGGCTTTGATATCTAGTGTGGTCGTAGTAAGGGGATGCAGGCGCCCTAACGGCAACTCAATAGCGGGCAGCGTTACATCTATTGTCTCGGTGAGTACACGTGCAGCTAGCTCACCAGATTTGAGGTCCGCCTTGCGCGCAGAGAGCTCACGTTCCAGTGTTTCTGCAGCCCTGTTAATTTGTGCTCCAAAGGCTGGACGCTCCTCCTTGGGCAGCTTGGCGATCTCGCGCTTGAGCTCGTTAAAGCCCTTATTGCGGCCCAGGTACTCCGTCTCTGCTTCTGCGAGTTCAGCACTGGTGCGTGCGGATGACACTGCCTTCAGTGCGCTTGCCAACATCTCGTTAATAGGGTCGGTCACAACCGTCTCCTGAGGAATTAAAACAAAACGCCCTGCGCGCCCGCCGTTCAAAGGAGAAGCGGAAGCACAGAGCGTTATGAATTCATTGTTAAGTGGCAGCTAAGCGGCCGTCGTGGCTTCTCCAGATTTCAGGGCGCTCGCCGCTAGCGCGACGAGCTGGTTAAACGACTTTGGATCCTGCGCAGCCATTTCGGCCATGACCTTACGGTCAAGTTGAATTCCAGCCCGTGTCAGCCCGGCGATAAAGCGGCAGTACTGCATTCCCTCGGCTCGGCAACCGGCACTTATGCGGGTAATCCACAGACGACGGAAATCACGCTTGCGATTTCTTCGGTCGCGGTACGCATAGTTGCCAGATTTAAGCATCTGTTCATGTGCAGTCTTGAACAGATTACGCTTACCACCCCAATATCCCTTAGCCTTTTCAAGCACCTTCTTATGGCGCTTGTGGGTCATAAGGCCACGTTTCACGCGCGGCATAAAATTCTCTCCTTTAGTTGCATATCCCTGCGACCTGCGGGACTAACTTTTATTGTGCAGGCGACTGCATTACGAACTGCGGACCTAGTGACCTTCGCCCATCATGTGCGAAATGCGCACTTCGTTGCCCTTGTCCAGCGTGGAACCCGCAAGTAGATTGCGGCGACGGTTGTGATCTTTCTTCCGCATAAGGTGGTTCAAGCCGGTTTTACCGTGCATGAGTTTACCGGTTCCTGTTACCGAGAACCGCTTTGCCGCAGTCTTGCGGGTTTTCAGCTTGACTTTCGCTTTCGCTTTCATTGTTGTGCCTTGTTTATCCGCCGTAGCGAATTAAGATTTTGGGCTTACGATCATAGTCATAAATTTGCCCTCTATAGACGCAGGCTTCTCTATAACCGTTTTTTCTGCAAGCGCTTCGGTCATTCTATCCATCAGCTTGCGCGCAATTTCCGGATGCGTTATCTCACGCGCCTTGAATTGAATAGTGATTTTAACCTTATCACCTTTTTCAATAAACTCAAGAGCATGCTTTACACGCACCATGAAATCATGTTCTGCGGTGACGGGCCGCATCTTGATACCCTTCAACTCCTGCTGGCGCTGCTTCTTGTGCTGCTCGCGCTCACGTTTGCCCTGCTCATATTTAATCTTGCCGTAATCGCCAATGCGGCATACCGGCGGTTGAGCAGTTGCTGCAACCTCTATGAGATCAAGCCCCTTTTCAATTGCCATGGCAAGCGCATCACGCGCACTCACGATACCAAGCGCCTGTCCGGCTTCGTCAATCAGGCGCACGTCCCTCACACGGACGTCCTTCGTACCACGCAATATTTGCTCGTTAACGCGAAAATCTTTGTTGATAGGTCACCCCTGTACTAGTGAAAGTGCACCGACGAAACTGCCAGTGCATTTGGTAGTTGTACACGTCACCTCACACAGGCATATAGTATACAGTTCGGTTCAAACTCTTGTCAAGCAACATCGCACCTAAAAGTGCCATGTGCTCTCATTATGCACCTCATTGCTATTGGTATGGCAAACGAAATCAGTGGGCACGCAACACTAGAACCGTAAGCGAATAAGGGGAAAGGCTCATAGTGAACTGCCTGCCGACACTGGGGAGGACTGTGCGCGATATGCTCCTGTCACCTCTCCCGGTCCTCGCTGCATTATCCTGGGAAATACCATAGGTAAATTCCCTTGCGGATGCCGCTGGCGCAAACCCCGCGATATCTACATCTGCCTGTACGATATTATTGGGGCTCTTGTTAATGAAAAGAAGAGCCAAGTTGCCCTTTTTTTGCCGACAGGCAAATGCACCTACCAGGCTTGAACTACTGTCCGCTTCAACAATTTTGTCGCCACCACGCGCAAAGTGGGTCAGCATCTCAAATGCGTAGAAAGTGGGGTACTCGTCGTTGTCTAGCTGAAGTACACCATAATCACCGTACGGCCGCCAACCATAAAGGTTCACAGCGTTGTTGTTGCTTGCATCTACCCCATTACGCAGATCCCACCATATCCACGTTCTAAACGGAGTCTTAAGAAGGTTACCCACACTGTCCGCCAGATATAGTGCGTTCACCAGGCTTGTGGTCTGCTTGCCAGGATTGCTGTATACCGAGTTGTTTTCGGTACAGACAATCTGAATACCCGCCCCTGCCTTGCCAAGGTAATCTCGCTTTAACGTCTCAAGATTGACTGCATCGCTGTTCCACGTTTTGGCTGCCTGCAGAAGGCCCGCATCCGTCTCGCGGTGGGGTCCCTGCTCATAGCGGTGGTAAATGAGAAAGTCTGGCAGCACGTGCAGAGATTTCATCGTAGCGAGCACTACCGGCGTCCAGCCGTAATGGGTAGCGCCGGTCACCGGATTAACTGCCGAATGATCCTTGTTGTTAGCGTACGCATCCTCGCCCGTTTCTACCACTACCCCAATTTTTATGCTGGGGTCCTCCGCCTTCATCGCCGTAATGTATTTTACAGCTTCTGTGGCGTAGGTAAAGGGATCATGGGGTATGGCATGTTTATCCTCCTCCCACGTCCCGTACCACTCGTTACCAACTTCCCAATATCTGAATCCGTAATGTTTGGTGACATTGGAATAACGAACCCATGCTGCAGCTTCGGCGGCAGTACCGCTTCCGTAATTCACGGTAATCATTGCCTGGGCGCCAACGCCTTTCGCGACTTGTGCGAAGTCATCAAAATTGGGATGGCTGGGTTTACCATCCTTCCCCTTCAGGCCGTCTGCCCAATGATAGCCATCGGAAGTAGACCCCCCAGGAAATCGGAGGATCCCTACGCCCATCTGTCGGACGCGGTCAATCGTGTAGGGTTCATTAAGG